>DASYTX010000276.1:0-2438 GCA_036001865.1 Terriglobales bacterium | reverse complement strand
AAAACCTGATATCCACAGCGAAATATGCCTGCAAGTTATTGATTCTACAGGTATGAAGGGATGGGGGCGGGGGAGGTTCTCACAACGGGTTTACCGCGCTGTCGCGGTCGGCGCACTGGCGGATCTGTTCCGCGAGCTCCGGGCGCTTGATCTTGAGCGACGCCGTGCGAGGGAAGTCTTTTTCCCAAAGAACGTAGCCGCCGACACGCTTGAAGTCGGGAAGGCGGCGGTTGCGTTCTGCGAGGTCACGCCGCAGGCCGTCGCTGAACTGCTGTGAGGGATCGAGGTGGAGCACCATCAGCAGCTTTTCGCCGGTCATCGTTGCCTGCGGCCAGATGTAGTTGGCGGCAAAAACGGAATATTCCTTCACCGGCAGGCCCTCGAAGGCGTTCTCGATGTCCTCTGGGTAGATGTTCTTGCCGCCCTCGGTGACGATCATGTTCTTCTTGCGGCCGAACAGTTGCAGGTGGCCCGTGGAGTCGAGGCGGCCCAGATCTCCGGTCATCAGCCATCCATCCATGATGGTCTCGGCAGTCAGCTCGGGATCGTTGAGATAATGCGACATGACGGTCTTACCTCGCACTGCTACCTCGCCAATGCCGTCTTCTGATGGGTTGATGATCTTCAGTTCCACCCCGGGCAGCGGCCTGCCCACGGTGTCCGGACGGAATGGGTTGAAGTCATTGAGGGTGATGGCGGTGCCCGCCTCGGTAAGCCCGTAGCCGTTGGCCACCGGGATGCCGAGACCGTAAAAGAATTCGAGAGTGGCCGCCTCGGTAAAGGCGCCGCCGACAAACAGGGCGCGCAACTCGCCGCCGAGGGCCTGATGGATGTCGCGCAGAAGCACGCGGCTAAGCTTCAGATTCGGCCGCTTGCGGGTAAGCGCCCGGTTGATCGCAATAAGCAGGTTGAGTACGGTGCGCCTCTGGGGCGGTAGCTCGGCGAAGCGTGCGCGCAGGCCGCGCTCGAGGTTTTTGAGCACCATGGGCACCAGGCTCATGTAGGTGATCTTGTAGCGTGGGAGGGCGTCGCGGACAAGTTCCGGGCGCAGCGTGCGCAGGTGCACCACCGTCGCGCCGCAGACGAACGGGCCAATGAAGCCGACCATGAAGTCAATGGCGTGGTTGGTCGGGAGGATGCTGAGGTAGCGCACCCCCGGCCAGAATGGGTAGAGGGCTGTCAGCGCGATGCACTGTTCCAGGTAATTCTCATGCGTGAGCACGCAGCCCTTGGCGCGCCCGCCGGTGCCGGACGAGTACACGATGCAGGCCCAGTCTTTTCTCTGCCGCGGGATGAACGCCGGCTCGCCGCTGGCGTTGAACTCTTCCCAGCGGCAGGCGCCGGCCAGTTCTGCGCCGGGTGGCGCTTCCGTCACCAGCACCAGTGCGGTCTTCAAATCTTTGAAGGTGGGCGCGGAGCTGATGCTGCGCCACAGGTGATACTCGACTACGAGCACCTTGGCCTTCGAATGCGCGAGCAACTGCAGGTGCTCGGCGGCGCTCAACTTGTAATCCAGCGGGACCAGCACGCCGCCACCGTAGAAGATGGCGTAGGCAGAAATCAGCCACTTCGACTGATTGGTCATGATGATGGCAGCGCGGTCGCCAGCTACGAAGCCCGCGTCCTGCAGCGCGCGCGCCAGCGGCAGGGCAGCATGCTGGAAGTCGCGGTAGGTAAGGCGCGCCTTCTCGCGCTCGCGGTCAGACTCTATGAGGCAGACCTCACCCGCCCAGCGCTCCAGCGCATCGCGCAGCGCTGCCCCGAGGGAGTCGTATTGGCTTAGGTCCAACACCGCTTAACCACGGAGACACGGAGGCACAGAGAAAGAGTCCAGTGAATTCTCTGAGTCTCTGTGCCTCTGTGGTGGATTCCTCATCAAAGCCGGGATTGGATACGGCTGGCCAGGGTGCGAAAGTTGCTCACGCCCTGCAGCTCGTAGTCGGGCAGCTCGACCTGGAAATGGTTTTCCAGACGCGTCAGCAGCTCCAGCGCCTGCAGGCTGTCGATCTTCAGCGTCTCGAAGAAGTCGTCGTCGGGCGCAAGCTGCTCGCGCGGCACCTTGAATTGCTTCGATGCCAGGTCCAGGATCTCTTTGACGGTCTGATCGACGGTCCGCATGGTCGCGTTTCTTGCCCTCAATGCAGATACGGTAGCGCTTCCGTGCTCTCCACGAACTTCTTCAGGGCTTCTTGCACCGTGGGGCGCGGGAAGAGGTCGCAAAAGATTTCGATTTCGCGCCGCAGCTCCTCCATGGGAATGGGTTTGATGAAGCGCTTGGCGGCGACCACGGGCTGGCGGTCGAAATTCCTCACCTGGGCCGCGGTGGCGCGCGCAACCTGCAACGCCTCGCCTTCAGCGGCGAGCTGGCTCACCAAGCCCGCGTTCGAGACCTTCTGCGCGTTCAGACTGCGTCCCGTCAGCAGCAGGTCGCGGACGAT
>DASYTX010000275.1:0-5729 GCA_036001865.1 Terriglobales bacterium | reverse complement strand
TCCGGGCGGTAAGTGCATATCTCTACCGCGGGCAGACAAGCCCGGATCCTTCGCTCCCGTTTTCCGCGCTGGAGAAGGCGCGGGGGAGTCCCTCGGTCGCTCAGGATGACAATTTGGTGGATTTTCTGAGATTAGTTGAACCAGCGATTGACTCTATGTGGGAACAAACACTATGAACACTAGGCGTGACTTTCTGAAGAGATTCACTGCAGGAATGGGCGCAGGAGTACTGGGTCCGAGCTTGCTCAACGCGCAGCATACACCGGGCGGGTCGCACTCGGCGACGCGGCGCGAGACCGGCAGGGCGGCGGGTGCGCCGGTGCCGGTCGAGACCCCGGACGTCCCCAATCTGCCCCACAAGCTGGACAACGGCGTCAAGGTCTTTCACCTGGTCGCCGAGCCGGTGCGGCGCGAACTGGTGCCCGGGCGGGTGATGGATGTGTGGGGCTTCAATGGCATGTGTCCGGGCCCGACTATCCAGGTGACGCAGGGCGACCGCGTACGCGTGATTCTGGACAACCACCTGCCAGAGCCTACTTCAATCCACTGGCATGGCTTCGAGATTCCCATCGCGATGGACGGCATGCCTTACATCAGCCAGGAGCCGGTGCCGCCGGGCGGCCGCTTTGTGTATGAGTTCACGCTGCACCAGGAAGGCACGTTCTTCTACCATTCGCACGGCGCCATGCAGGAAATGATGGGCATGGTGGGAATGTTTGTGATGCATCCCAAGCGCGCACACGCGCCCCGAGTGGACCGCGATTTCGGGATCATCCTGCAGGGTTGGGCCATTTTGCCCAATAACACCGTTCCCAATACCGCCGGGATGGAGTTCAACTGGCTGACCTTCAACGGTCGCTCCGGCCCGCACACCACGCCCATGCTGGTGCGATTGGGCGACCGGGTACGAATTCGTATGGTGAACCTCAGTATGGACCACCACCCCATCCATCTGCACGGACATACGTTTTATGTGACCGGCAGCGAGGGTGGACGCCAGCCGGAAGTCACCTGGGGGCCGGGCAACACTGTGCTGGTGGGCGTGGCCCAGTCACGCGACATTGAATTCGTGGCCAACAATCCCGGCGACTGGATGGTGCACTGTCATCTGCCGCACCACATGATGAACAACATGAGCGACCTGATGGGCGAACGCATGATCACCACCTCGCCACTCACGCCTCAGCAGGCCGAGCGGCAAATGGACATCATGCAAAAGCTGGGAGCGCATGGCACACACGGCGGGGCGCAGGCGCACCCGCGGGTGGCCACCAATGCCACCTCGGTTCCCGGGTTCCCGCAGGACGCGTTCATGGAGATGGTCATGGACCAAGCCGTCACTAAACCCGAAACCTTCGGCCTAGTGAAGAACTGGACCGCAGGAATGATGGGCATGATGTCGCTGTTGCGCGTGCTCCCGCCAGAGCAGTACGAGCGCATCGTGGCAATGAAACAGGATCCGCACGAGCATCAGCACCAGTAACCCGGATTCGTCGCAAGGAGCAAGAATGAAATCTGCCGCTGCATTGATTGTCGTCTTCTTGTTGAGCGCTCTTTCGACAGCGCAGCAGCACCAGCAGCATCCGCCGCCGCAATCCAGCCAACCGGCGCCTGTTGAGCAGCCGCCGGTGCCGCCCATCGGGCAATCGCAACAGGCCCCAGGGCCCAAGCTCCGGCTCCAGCAGCTGGAAGAGATGGCGCTCCGGAACAATCCCACGCTGGCGCAGGCGCAGGCTGAGATTGAGGCATCGCGCGGACGGCGTCTCCAGGCCGGACTGTTCCCCAACCCCATGGTGGGTTACAGCGGGGAGGAGATCCGCGGCGGGAGGCTGCGTGGCGGGCAGCACGGCGCGTTCATCGAGCAGTCCATTGTGCTCGGCGGCAAGCTCGGGCTGGGCCGCAAGGTCTTCGAGCAGGAGGTCCGGCTGGCGGAGATCGAGGCGGAGGAACAGCGGCTGCGAGTGATCAATTCCGTTCGCCGTGCCTTCTACCGCGCGCTGGCCGCTCAGGAGTTACTGGCCCTTGAGAAGGCTTTTGTCCAGCATGCGGCAGAACACGTCGACACCTCGCGACGCCTTCTGAACCTGGGACAGGCGGATGAGACGGAAGTGCTGCAAGCCGAAATCGAGCTGCAGCAAGGGGAACTGGCAGTCAGCCGGAGGGAGAATGATCTGCGGCGCGTCTGGCTCGCATTGGCTGCATTAGTGGGCAGCCCCGCTCTGCCGCTCACGACGCTGGAAGGCAATCTCGAACAGAACCTCCCGGCACTTGAGGACGAGCAGGTGCTCCAAGCCATGGTCGAGCGCAGCCCGGCGGTGCGCATTGCCCAAACCAGCGTAGCGCGCTCTGAGGCCATGGTCAGCCGCGCTGGTCGGGAGGCTGTGCCCGACCTGCGCATCCGCGCCGGTCTACAGCAAAACCGTGAGCTGCTGGAAGCTTTTGGCCGTCCGGTAGGATTGCAGGGCTTTGCCGAGGTGGGAGTGCAGCTTCCTATCTTCAACCGCAACCAGGGCAACGTGCAGGCGGCCCGCGCTGGAGTGGAGCGCGCGCGCCAGGAAATCACGCGCGTGCAACTAGTGTTGCGGGAGCGGGCCGCGGGGACGCTCGAGCGCCACCGCAACGGCCGGGCCGCAGTCGAGCGCTACCGCGACCAGATCATCCCGCGCGCCCGCCGCGCCTACGAAGCCCTGCTGGCAAAATGGGGACAGATGGCTGCCTCCTATCCCCAGGTGCTAATGGCGCAGCGTACGCTCTTCCATCTGCAGCGCGACTACATCACAGCCCTGGATGAGGTCTGGGGTAGCGCGATTGCGCTCGAGGGATTCCTGCTGACCGACGGCCTGGAAGCCCCCGCCCGTCCGGGCGAGATGGACTTTCCCGTACGTGAGATCAATCTGCCCACGCCCCGGGGAAACGGGGAAGATCGGTAAAGTGGAATCTGGATCAGCGCGATCCGGTAGGACCGATGCCGCGCGATTGCAGCACCTTTCGCGAAAGTGTTACGCTAGCTGGCGCTGCAGAGCGGGCGTAGTTCAGCGGTAGAACGCCAGCTTCCCAAGCTGGATGTCGTGGGTTCGATCCCCATCGCCCGCTCCATAATTCTTTCCCTTTCCATTCGACGGACGCTTCGTACGCTGTGAAGCTCTTATAAGGGCAGGGAGATGTTCAGCAGGCTATCGAGTGTCTTTAGCAACTCCTGCGGAGGATGGCCTTTGATCATCACCGCGTCCACCAGCTTCACCAGCGCGGGCGGCAGCTCGTGAGCGGTGAACATGATGACCGGGACGCCGGGTTTGATGTGCTTCATGGTAGCAGCCACTTCGGCGCCGTCCATCTCCGGCATGGCATAGTCAAGCACGACCGCGTCCACCCACGTGGTGCTGAACAGTTGCAGGCCTTCGGTAGGATTGCTGGCACTCAGAACCCCATAGCCTACGCCGTGCAGATAGAGGCTCCAGCCAGCGAGAGCAGTCTCATGGTCATCGATGCAGAGCACGGTTTTTCCTGTGCGCGGCAATGCCACCTCGGGGCCACGGGGCTGAAACCCCGCAGCCAATCGCACCACTCCCTCGGCCCGCTCGGCGCAGATCGTATTCGCCGTTGCGCAGCCGATTCCCCGAGGAGCCTACCAAACTCCCTTATCGCTGCCTGTAAGCCTGAAGGCCACGGCCGCGCTGGCAGCTAGCGTCGGCAGCAAGCTGAGACGAAAAGTGGCGGGGACGTCGCCGCGCAGGGCGGTACGCGTGACTTGCTCGGTGTAGAGCGCGGCGCCGTAAGGCATGATGGGTACGCGCAGGAACTTGCCGTCGGAAAAGACTTTTTCGCCGCCGAAGCGCGCCGCGGTGCGCACCTCGGGCGGCAGGTTGAGGGCGACGCCGCGGTACTTCTTGATGTAGTCGGAGACGATGGCCAGATAGCTGGCCACGCCGGGCCAGATGCCGCCCAGTTCGGCGGCCTTCCTGAGCTGCGCATAATCGAGCGCGCTGGTCGCGACCAACGTGGCGGAGTTGGCCAAGTCGCACACGCGGAAATAGAAATGGCGGTACATGCGCTGCAACGTCGCCACGATGATGCGCTCCTCGGGTGCCGGCAGGAAGAACTTGTAGCCGCCGATCTCTGCCTCGACGCGCCGGTTGACGAAGCGCCGGGCCAGCGCAACGTGTTCGCCGGTCTGGCCAAGGCGGCGGGAATGTATCTCCACCAACTCGCGCATGCCCGGAACGGCAAAGTTCCACTTGTTGGCCAGGCGGTCGCCCCAGCTTTGCGGCTCGATGCGCGCCTGAAACCTGCGGACCATGACCTCGATCACGCGGCGCTCGCTAGCGGTGGTGTACAGGTCGAGGTCGTTGCCCAGGTCGGGCCAGTGGTCGAGCGACTTCATCACCGTGGTCGGGCAGCCGGCCGCCTCTAGTTCCGTGCAGATGGCATACAGCCGCGGCAGGACGTTGGCAATGCGGGCCCGCTCTTGGGCAATCGCCTGTGCCGCCCAACGTTGAAGGTCCGTTTCGCCGCTGGCTGCGGCGGCGGAGTCGACTTGCGTCAGCGCGCGGATGATGACGTGGTGCGAGTCGGCCAGCTTCAGCAGTTCGGCGCGTCCGCCCTCATCCAGGCCGGCGACATAGCCGACGGCGTCGGCGCCGCCGGGGTTCAGGGTCAGCGAGCAAAGGGCGTGGAGACTGTCTTTGGGGCCGGGCATAGGGTCAGAAAAGTCCCGCTGATTTGGATGTGAGCTGCGGGCTTAGAGTTGGCGGCGATCAAGAATTGGGTAATTGAGAAATTGAGAGAGTGAGTAATTGGCGCAATTATCCGATGACCCAACTACCCAATTTGCCAATCCTTCTATAATCGTCCGCTGCTGATCAGCCTCCGACCATGGCCTACAACGACCTTCGCGAGTGGATTGCGACGCTGGAGCGCGCGGGCGAGCTGAGGCGCGTGCGCGCGGAAGTTGAGGCGCTTAGCGGGCGTGAGCGAGGCGACAGGCGAGCGGGAGCCCGCTGCCGAAATCCTGAGCGAGCGCGCAGCGCGAGTCGAAGGATCTAAGGAGATCGAAATTGGCGTATCACGACCTGCGCGAATGGATAACGGCTCTTGAGCGCGCCGGCGAGCTGAGGCGCGTGCGCGCGGAAGTCGATCCCATACTTGAAATCACGGAAATCACCGACCGGGTCTCGAAAGGGAAAGGTCTGAAAAGCGCGGCTGAGGGCGGCCGCAGTGCACCCGGCGGGCCGGCGCTGCTGTTTGAGAACGTCAAGGGACATCCCGGCGCGCAGGTGCTGATCAACCAGTTTGGCTCGGAACGCCGCATGAAGCTGGCGCTGGGCGTGGATTCCCTCGACGAAATCGCGCAGCGCATCCACCAGTTTCTCGACGTTAAGTCGCCCGAAGGGCTGCTGGAAAAGATCAAGATGCTGCCCATGCTGGCCGATATGGCCAAGTTCTTCCCGAAGACCGTGTCGAGCGGGCCCTGCAAGGAAGTGATCAAGCGCGACAATTTCTCGCTGTTCGATTTCCCCATCCTCAAGTGCTGGCCCAAAGACGCTGGCCGCTTCATCACGCTGCCGTGCGTCATCACCCGCGACCCGCGGTCGGGCAAGCGCAACGTGGGCTGCTACCGCATGCAGGTCTTCGATGAGCGCACCACCGCCATGCACTGGCAGCGCCAGAAGATCGGGGCGGAGCATTATCGCGAAATGATGCGGCGGGTGGCGGCGGCGGGTGTAGCACAG
>DASYTX010000274.1:0-16487 GCA_036001865.1 Terriglobales bacterium | reverse complement strand
CGAAAAACGGGTGAGTCCTTTCGGGGCTCACCCGTTTGTGCTATATTCCCACCGTTACTTTGAAAATTAAACGAACCTCGCGGTCTTTTCCGCGTTCGATTTCGCAAGAACACACAAAGCCATCACCGGATGGCAATTCTCAGAGGGTGGGAAAAGCCATGAATAATAAACAGAGGGAAAGCGGTTTCTCGCTGATCGAGTTGCTGATCGTGGTGGCGATCATCCTGATCATCGCGGCCATCGCCATCCCCAACCTGCTGCGGTCGCGCATTGCGGCAAATGAGACCTCCACCGTGGGCTCGCTCCGCACCATCAATACGGCAGAAATCACGTACAACTCCACCTATCCGACGGTGGGTTTCACCTGCACGCTCTCTAATCTGGGACCGCCCTCCAGCGGCAACCCGACCTCGACCGCGGCCGGACTGATTGACTCCAACTTGGCTAGCGGGAACAAGGCCGGCTACACCATTGCGCCCGGCACTTGCAGCACCGCGGGCGGCGTCACCGTGGATTATCAGTGGAAGGCTGACCCGCAGTCCGCGGGTACCACCGGCCAACGCTACTTTTGTACCGACGCGTCGGGAGTGATCAAGTTCCACGATTCAAGTTCCACCACATGCCTGACCGGCGGCACACCGATTTAGAGTGTCGCGCGCGCGGCGCGCTTGGTTTTTACGGCGAAGTACCTGGGGGAGGGTACAAGCCAGCGGGAGCATGGACGCGAGCCATGCTCCCGCGTTTTTTGCGGGAGCGCGCCGGGTGGTTAACGCATCCGCGCATCAGGCACATCGGCGGTAAATGCCAGTTTCGCCGCTTTTGCCTATAATTTTCTCTGCAAACCTGACGATGTCCGCTATCGAGATTTCCGGCCTCAGCAAGAGCTACCGCATAGGTTTCTGGCGCAAGCGCCCGGTGGTGGCGCTCAAGCCGCTGCACCTCGTGGTCGAGGAAGGCGAAGTCTTCGGCTATCTCGGTCCCAATGGCGCAGGCAAGACCACCACCCTGAAGCTGCTCATGGGGCTCATTTTCCCTAGCGGGGGCTCGGCCAGGATCCTGGGTATGGAGATCGACGACCCGAGGATGAAGGCCATGATCGGCTTCCTGCCCGAGCAGCCCTACTTCTACGACTACCTCACGGCGCCCGAACTGCTCGAGTACTACGCCCAGCTTTCGGGTGTGCCTGCCCACGAGCGCAGGCGCCGCGTTCAGACCATGCTTGAGCGGGTCGGTCTGCCCGACGTCGGCCGCCTGCAACTGCGCAAGTTCTCCAAGGGCATGTTGCAGCGCGTGGGCATCGCCCAGGCGATCCTGCACGATCCCAAGGTGGTCTTCCTCGACGAGCCCATGTCCGGCCTCGACCCCATGGGCCGCCGCGAAGTCCGCGACCTAATGCTCGGCCTGAAACAAGAAGGCAAAACCATCTTTTTCTCCACGCACATTCTCTCCGACGCCGAGGCGCTCTGCGACCGCGTGGCCGTGCTGCACAAGGGCGAACTGCGCGGCGTGGGCGCAGTTGCCGACCTCACCGCTGCCACTCATGCCCGTGTGGAAGTGCTCTGGCATGGGCTGGAAGCCTTGCCAGCTGTCGCCGCCCTGGGGGCCGAATGCCATCCCACGGGCGAGAGCGTGCGCGCCGTCCTAGCCGAGGAACAGGTTGATGCCGTGCTTGACGCGCTGCGACGCCACACTGCTCGCCTGGTCTCTGTCACCCCAGTGCGCACGACGCTCGAAGATTATTTTGTGGAAAAACTCGCGCCCACACCTGCGGAGATGGCCCGATGAGCGCGCGCATTGCACACATCGCCTTCAACACTTTCAGAGAAGCGGTACGCGACCGCGTGCTTTACAACCTCATTTTGTTTGCTCTGCTGCTGGTGGGCGCCTCTCTGCTGGTAGGGCAGATCTCGATCGGCATCGAGCGCATCGTCATCATCAATCTCGGCCTCACTGCCATCTCCCTCTTCGGCGTCGCCATCGCCATCTTCATTGGCATCGGGCTGGTTTCCAAGGAAATCGAAAAAAAGACCCTCTACACAATCCTGTCCCGTCCGGTGCGCCGCTGGGAATTCATCGTGGGTAAGTTCGGCGGCCTGGCTTGGACGCTGATCGTGAATACCTTGCTCATGGCCATCGGCTTCTTCGCCGCCTTGCTCTATTCGGCGGGCGGCTTCTCTGGCTCCGATCTCTGGCTGCTGGTGGCCATTTACTTCATCGTTTTGCAATTCATCGTGGTCACTGCGCTGGCGCTGTTGTTCTCGGCGTTCTCCTCCCCGACACTGTCGGCGGTGTTCACCCTGGCACTGTTCGTCATCGGCACGTTCGCCGAAGACCTGCGCGCCTTCGCTGCCATGACCCAGGGCGCCACCCGCTGGCTGGCCACCGGCGTCGCCTACCTGGTTCCCAACTTCGCCGCCCTCAACGTGATCTCTTCCGTTGCCCACGGCCAGTCGGTCGCAGGCGCACTGGTCTTCTACAACACGGTTTATTCTCTGTTCTACGCGGCCGCCGCGGTTTCCGGGGCCGTGCTCATCTTCGACCGCCGCAACCTGAAATGACGCTCAACTTGCGTATCGTCTGTCCCCATCTTGTTATCCCCAGCGCGGCGAGGGATGCTGAGTGCCGTTGACGTCGCGATCTCGTGTCACCGCCACCTTCGGACTGTTGTTGGCGACCTCCCTGCTCATTAGCGCCTTCACCGTCCACCGCCTGGACGCTCTCCGCGCCGGCGCTACGCTGGAAGAAGTGCTCTACATCCCGTCGGCCAAAGCTCTCAAGCGGATGAGCCTGGGCTACGACGGGCTGCTCGCCGACCTCTACTGGACCCGCGTGGTGCAATACTTCGGCCGCAAGCACCACGCCCATGCTATGCAGTACAAGCTGCTCAAGCCGTTGCTCGACATCACCACCACCCTCGATCCGCAGTTGCTGGTGGCCTATGAGTTCGGCTCCATCTTTCTCGCCCAGCAGCCGCCAGAAGGAGCCGCGGACCCGCAGGGCGCCGTGGAACTGGTGGAGCGCGGCATCCGCGAAAACCCCAACCATTGGCGCCTCTATTACAGCTTGGGATTCATCCACTACGTCGAGCGCCAGGACTACCAGGCCGCCGCCGAGGCCTTCGAGCGCGGCTCCCGCGTCCCCGGCGCCCACCCCTGGATGAAGATCATGGCTGCCACCATGGCCCAGCACGGGGGGGATATTCAGACCGCCCGCTTCCTGTGGAGCCGGATCTACGAGAGCACCGAAGACAACATGATCAAGGCCAATGCCGTGCGCCGCCTGCGCGCCCTGCAGGTGGACGAAGAAGTCCCCTTCCTCGAGCACCTGGTCCGCCTCTTCCGCGAGCGCACCGGACGCCAGCCGGCCCGTTGGGCAGAACTGGTCTCCGCCGGCATGTTGCGCGGCACCCCCGTAGATCCGCTGGGCCACCCCTATAGGCTCATGCCCGACGGGCGCGTCGAAGTGCAGTCCCCCGAGGACCTTCCTTTCATCCGCTATGGTCTGCCGCCGGGACAAAAACCATCCACCTTCTTCCCGCCGGAATCCAAATAGCCTGAACAAATCCGCAATTAGCACTTTAGGATTTCGCCAGACAGAGCGCTTCTAAACATCTCTTAAGAGGTGAGAACTCTTGATTTGTCATGCTGAGCGAAGCGAAGCATCCCTACCCGGGCTACCGGATTTGAAGCACCTGATCAGACTCCTCACTTTTCTCCTGCTGGTGGCCGCTCCCCTCACCGCCGTCACCCCCGTGGAGGACATCGCCAAGCGCGTTGACCGTCGATATAACGAACTGCGCACTCTTTCGGCCGATTTCGTCGAGACCTACCGCGGGCTGGGCATGTCGCGCACCGAATCGGGCACCCTCTGGCTCAAGAAACCAGGCAAGATGCGCTGGGACTACCGCCAGCCTCACGAGAAGCTCTTCCTCATCGACGGTAAAACGGCCTACTTCTACGTTCCTGGCGACCGCCAGGCCCGCAAGACCGCGGTCAAGAACCTGGACGACCTGCGCTCGCCCCTCCGCTATCTGCTGGGCAAGACCAAACTGCAGAAGGAATTCGAGGATCTGGCCATGGTCGAAGGCGTCCCGCCCCTGACGGCTGGCAACATTGTCCTGCGGGGTGTTCCCCGGCACTTGGCCGAGCGCGTCAGCATGGTGCTGCTCGAAGTCACGCCCCAGGGCCGCATCGAGCGCATCGTTGCCGAGGACGTGGACGGATCGAGCACCGAGTTCCGTTTCAGCAACCAGCGTGAGGATGTAACCTTGGCCGACTCCAGCTTCCGCTTCTCCGCCCCGCCCGGTGTGGAGGTGATTGAGGCCGCCACGTTCTGAGCCCGACGCTGATCTTGGCCGTCCCGGCGCGCCCAATTCGGCGGGCTCCCGCTAGTGCGTGCCCATTTGGTACCTCACGCTCGCTCTGGGGTGTCCCGAACGGCTGCGGCAGGATGTTAGACTCTAATAAACAGGACTTATGGCGGAATTCGTCACCAGGTTGGCCGACGAGCGCGGCCACCTGCGCGAGCAGATAGAAACCGGTCAATCCGAGCAGGACGTGCGCGAGCGTCTCGTGCAGCAGGGCTTGCTGGTGGTCTCGGTCAAGCCGCGCACGTTGCTGGGTGGCGGCCTGCGCTGGCCCACTCGGCGGCGTGTCAAGCTGGAGGAGTTGGTTATCTACAACCAGCAGTTCCTCACCCTCATCAAGGCCGGGCTTCCCATCCTGACCTCGCTGGAACTACTGCTTCGCCGCCAGCACAACCCCTATTTCCGCGCCCTCCTCGAGGACGTGCACAACCGCGTCAAAAGTGGCGAAATGCTCTCCGAGGCCTTCACGACTCAGGGCATTTTCCCCAAGATCTATACCACCACCTTGCTGGCTGGCGAAAAGAGCGGCAACCTCGAAGAAGTGCTGGCGCGTTACATCGATTTCCAGCGCGTTGCCCTTTCGGTACGCAAGAAACTGCTGGCTTCGCTCATCTATCCCGCGCTGCTGATGTTGGGCGTCATCGTCATGCTCACCTTCTTGGTGACCTTCGTGATCCCGCGCTTCGCGCAATTGTTCGAGGAGTTGCGCGCCCAGCTCCCCCCGCTGACCACCTTCATGCTCACCGTTGGCGTCACCATTCGCGACTATCTGCCGCTCATCGTCGGCGGTTTCGCTTTGCTGGCGTTCCTTGTCTGGCGTTGGCGCCAGACGCCGAGCGGCGCCCGCCGCGTGGACCAGCTCCGCATGGCATTTCCCCTGCTCGGCCAGATCTGGCTGAGGTATCAGATCGGCATCTTCGCGCGCATGCTGTCCACGCTGTTGAGTGGCGGCCTTCCTCTGGTGCCCGCGCTGGAGACGGCGGGCGGCTCCCTGCAGAGCCCTACCGTCGCGCGCGCCGTCCTCGACGCCGCCGAGAGAGTGCGCCAGGGCAGTCCGCTCTCCACCGCGCTGGAAAAAACCAAGGCCATCCCCGACCTGGCTGTGGAGATGATTGAGGTTGGCGAGTCCACCGGTGCGCTGCCGCCTATGCTGAACTCCGTGGCCGAGTTCTACGAGGAAGACGTGCAGACCGCGCTCGCCGCCGCCATGTCGCTGATCGAGCCCATCATCCTGGTGGGCATGGGCGTGATCGTGGCTTTTGTGCTCATATCCCTGTACCTGCCGATCTTTAGCCTGGGGTCAGGAGGCATCGCGCACTGAGCCCCGGCCGGTCTGCGGGCTTTGGAGATTTTTTATGGCTACTGAGAGAAAGTCGCTGTTCGTCAACGAAGGTAACGGCGAGATGCGCATCGATGCCGCGGCGGACGAAGTGCGGGCCCGCGACTTGGCCCGCCGCTACCGTTGCGAGTTCGTCGACTTGCGCAACTTCCATATCCACCACGAACTATTTCGCTCGGTGCCTGTGGACCTGATGTTCCGCTACAACTTTGTCCCTTTGGAGGAGACCCGGGAGGGCCTGGCCATTGCCATCGCCGATCCCAGCCAATTGATGATGATCGATGAAGTCGGCCTCCTGCTGAGCAAGCGTTTGATCACCAAGGTCGCCACCCTGTCGCAGATCAGCGACATCCTCAAAAAGACCGAGCAGTCGCAGCGCGTGCTTGACGAAGCCAGCGAGGCCTTCACCCTGGACGTCATCCCCGAGGACGAGGGCACCGAGGAAACCATCTCCATCGAGCGGCTGACGGCCGAGGCCGACGTCAGCCCCATTATCCGCCTGGTGGACACCACCATCTTCACCGCGCTGCAGCGCCGCGCCTCGGACATTCACATCGAATCGCGCGACGATTCGGCGGTCATCAAGTACCGCATCGACGGGGTGCTGACGCAGGCCATGCCCCCCATTTCCAAAGAACACCACTCCACCATCATCTCCCGCATCAAGGTGATGAGCGAGCTGGACATCGCCGAGCGCCGCGTCCCCCAGGACGGCCGCTTCCGCGTACGCTACAACAACCGCTACATCGACTTCCGCGTCTCCATCATGCCTTCCATCCACGGCGAAAACGCTGTGCTGCGCGTGCTCGACAAGGAGTCGATGAGCGAGAAGTTCAAGCATCTGACCCTCGATGTCGTAGGCTTCAGTGACGACGACCTGCGCCGCTTTCGCCGCTATATCACCGAGCCTTACGGCATGGTGCTGGTCACCGGGCCCACCGGTAGTGGTAAGACCACCACCCTCTACGCCGGACTCAACGAGATCAAGACCGAAGAAGACAAGATCATCACCATCGAGGATCCCGTCGAGTACCAGATCCGCGGCGTCACCCAGATCCCGGTCAACGAAAAAAAGGGCCTGACCTTCGCCCGCGGGTTGCGCTCCATCCTCCGCCACGACCCGGACAAAATCATGGTGGGTGAGATCCGCGACCCTGAAACGGCGCAGATCGCCATCCAGTCCGCCCTCACCGGCCACTTGGTATTCACCACGGTGCACGCCAACAATGTGGTCGATGTCATCGGCCGCTTCCTCAATATGGGCGTCGAGCCGTACTACTTCGTCTCCGCCCTCAACTGCATCCTGGCTCAGCGCCTGGTGCGCGTGATCTGCGACTCCTGCAAGACCCCGGTGCAGTATTCCGCCGCCCTGCTCGAGGCCAGCGGCCTCAAGCCGCAAGATTGGATAGGCACGCCGTTCTATGAGGGAGAAGGCTGCATCGAGTGCGCCGGCACGGGCTTCCGCGGGCGTACCGCTATTCACGAGCTGCTGGATCTGAGCGACCACATCCGCGAGATGATTCTGGAGAAGCGTCCCACTTCGGAAATCCGCCGCGCAGCTCGTGAGGAAGGCATGCGCTTCCTGCGCGAGTCGGCGCTTGATAAAGTCAAGGAGGGCATCACCACGCTGAAGGAGATCAACAAGGTCACCTTCATCGAAACCACCAGATAGGGGGCGCAGGGCCTCAGCATTGCGATTGAGACGGCCCTTGATTTGTGTCATCCCGAGCGGGGCTTTCAGCCCGCACCGACGCCACCAGCGTCAGGGTGCGAGTGAGATTCCAGGAGTCCCGCAGGGACGCTTGAGAATAGCCCAGCACTTCAGTGCTGGGTTAGCGAGCCGAAGATCAGCCAGTCCCGGAGGGACGGCTGAAGGAACCCGCACCCGGAACTGCAACAGTGCAGCGCCTGCGGCCCGGTAGACTTGTAGAGTCGAATAGAGCCCGTAAATGGCAGCCAGAGAAAAAACCATTGCCCGACCCACGCTGGCATGCGAGGTGTCTGCCGGTCACATCGTGGCTGCACGCGCCGGCAGGGGCGGGAGCGGCGTCGAGCTGGTTTCGGCGCGCACCCTGCCCGCGGGCAGCGTGACCCCAAGTCTCAGCGGCACCAACGTCCCTGACATCCATGGCGTCCGCCTCGCCATCAGCGAAGCGCTCAACGCAGTGCGCGGCCGCTCGCGTGACGTCATCGCCATCCTGCCGGACGCCGCGGTCCGCGTCGTCCTGCTCGATTTCGACACCCTGCCCGACAAGGAGCAGGAGGCCGCCGCCATCGTGCGCTTCCGTCTCAAGAAGTCGCTGCCGTTCAATGTCGAGGATGCCGCGCTGTCTTTCGACGCGCACCGTTCCGACGAAGGCCATAAAGTGGTGGCTGCCGTGGTTCCCCGCCACGTCCTCGACGAGTATGAGTCAGCCTTCCGCGACGCCGGCTATGCTCCCAGCGTGGTGGTGCCTTCCATCCTCGCTGCCCTCGGAGCAGTTGAGGCCGACCGCCCCACCCTGCTCATCAAGGTTGATGGCAGCAGCACCGGCGTGGCCATCGTGGACCGCAACGAGCTTTGCCTGGTGCGCACCCTGGAGAATCCCAACGGTGCCGACCCCGCTGCCGCCGCTGAGCACATCGCCGCCGATGTCTATCCCTCGATGGTCTTCTTCGAGGACACCTACAATTCCAGGATCGAGCGCATCTTGTTGGCCGGCATCCCGAACGTGACTAAGATCGCCTCCGCGCTGCAGACGCAAACCGGCCTGCCGGTGCAGCCCCTTGCCTCGGCGCACAACCTGGATCCCAGTATTGCCTCCGGCTCCACCCCGCCATCGCTGCTCGCTGGAGTGGTGGGAGCACTCGCGGGCTGACATGCGTTTGAATATCAATCTCGCCACCGAGCCTTACGAAGACGCGCGCCGCTTCTGGATGGTCTGGGGCTCGCTGGTTGGCTTGCTGGTCCTGATCACCATAGCTCTGGCCTGGATCACGGCCAGCGCCACCGCCGGCTCGCGCACCGTGGGCCGCCACATCGAGCAGCTCCGCAAGGAGATTGCCGAGCTCGATCGCGAGAGGGCCGCCGCCGAGGCCGTCCTCAACCGCCCCGAAAACCGCGACACTCGCGACCGCTCCCGGTTCATCAACGGCCTGATCGCGCGCAAGGCCTTTTCCTGGACCCAGGTGTTCTCCGACCTGGAGAAGATCATGCCGCCGCGCGTGCGCGTGGTCTCCATCCGCCCCGAAGTCAACGCCGAGAGCCAGCTTGAGCTGCACCTGGAGGCCATCGGCGATTCCCGCGACAAGGCCATCGACCTGGTGCGGCGTATGGAGCAGTCGCCCACCTTCCGCCAGGCCCGGGTGCGTTCGGAAAAGGACCAGCCCCAGGGGCCCAACAGCGGTGTGCAATTCGAGATCGTCGCGCAATACGTTCCCCATCTGCCCAAGGAGGGCGCCACGCCGTGAGCAACCTGCTAGGCGCTCGCCGCAAGCTCACCATCCTGATCGCCTTCCTGGCGCTGCTGGATGTGGCTGCGCTCCTGTTCCTACTCACTCCGCTGGGCTCCTCGCCCAGCACCCGCCAGGCCGAGTACGAAGCCGTCCGCCGCGAACTCCAGAGCAAGATGCGCGAGGCTGCATCCCGGCGCGGCCTGGACAAGAAGCTCGTACTGGCCCAGGAACAGATCGCCACCTTTTACCGCGAGCGCTTCCCTTCCGGCTACTCCCAGATCTCCGCTGAGCTCGGCAAGCTGGCCGGGGACAGCGGCGTGCGTATCTCTCAGGGTAGTTACGAAACCCTGCCGGCAGAGCTTCCCGGTCTGGAGCGGGTACGCGTAGAGGCAGCCCTCGATGGCGAATATGTGGAAATCGTAAAGTTTGTTAACGCGCTGGAGCGTTCAAAGATGTTTTTTATCGTGGAGAGCGTTACCCTTGGACAAGAGCAGGGCGGGCGAGTACGCCTGCAGTTGCGTCTGGAGAGTTACCGCAAGGCCACCTGATGAAGCTGGGTACAGAGAGTAAGAAGAAGCTCGGAATCATGGCAGCGCTCATGGTGGTGGCGGCCATTTCCGTAGGGCGTACGGTGGTGACACTCGGCGCTAAGCCAGCGGCGCTCGCCGCCGCTCCCACTACCCGGGTTGCTGCCCAAGCCTCGGCGACGCGCGTAGTCGCCGCCGCCCGCGACCGCCGCCAGATCCAGGTTGCCGAGATCACTTCCTCGCTCGACCCCACCCTGCGCCTGGACTTGCTCAAGCTGGGCGAGAGCACTGAATATCGCGGCAGCGGCCGCAACATCTTCAAGCCCCATGAAGAGCCGCCGCCCATCCCGACACCGGTTGCCCCAGCCGTCACCGGGCCTCCCGCACCCCCACCGCCGCCGCCCATTAATCTCAAGTTTTTCGGATTTGCCAACCACTTGGGCGA
The DNA here is from genome assembly GCA_036001865.1 of Terriglobales bacterium. Taxonomy (GTDB): domain Bacteria; phylum Acidobacteriota; class Terriglobia; order Terriglobales; family Acidobacteriaceae; genus DASYTX01. The sequence continues at coordinate 6,375 of DASYTX010000274.1, read as the reverse complement.
GCGCAAGAAGATCTTCCTGGCGCAAGGCGAAGATGTATTCGTCGCTGGTGAAGGCGAGATCGTCAACCGCCGCTATCGCGTGCTGCGCATCAATCCCAGTTCGGTCGAGATGGAGGACCTCCTCACCAACCATCGCCAGACCATCCCCCTGACCTGAGGCAACTGTGAAACTGACGCGCTCGCTCTGCCGCCGCAACTCCCATGCCTCGCAGGACGGTTATGTCCTTCTGATCCTTCTCATCTTTCTTACCCTGCTCATCATCGCCGCCACTGCGGTCGCGCCCACCATCAAGAGTCAGATCCGCCGTGAGCGTGAACAGGAACTCATCCGCCGGGGCCAACAGTACGCTCGCGCCATCAAGCGTTTTTACGCCAAGTTCGGGCGCTATCCCAACCGCCTCGACGAGCTGGAGGACACCAACAACCTGCGCTTCCTGCGCCGCCGCTACAAGGACCCCATGACCGCCGAGGGCCAGTGGCGCATCATTCATGTTGGCGAGTCCAAATACCCGCCCCAAGGTTTCGGGATACCGGCTCGGGTTCCCGGCTCGCCGGCCGGTGGCCTGCGGCCTGCCGCCGCATCACCCGCCGCTCCCGCCTCTCCAGCCGAGCCCACGGCCACCAGCGCTGGCCCAAGCGAAAACCAGCCCGGCACGCCCGCCCAGAAACTCGGTACCCTTCAAAGCGGCGGGCCAACTTTTGGCGGTGCCCCCATCATTGGCGTGGCCAGCACCAGCGAGCAGGAATCCATCAAGGAGTACAACGCTAGGAATCATTACAACGAATGGGAGTTTATCTACGATCCCCAACTCGATCCTGCCACGCTCGCGGCTAGGCAGGCCCAACGTGGGAAGACCCAGCCCGGCCAGCAACCGGGGCCGTCCGGCACACAGCCTCAGCCACCTCCCAGCACGTCACCCACCCCGCGATAACCTCTCCTGTGAACAAGAGAGCAAGCTTTGCTCCCCACAAGCACAAAGGCCTCGTCTCCCGACGAGGCCTTCAAACTCCAACGCTCTTCTATATTTATACGCTGAATGAGGAGCCGCACCCGCAGGTGCTCTTCACATTGGGGTTTTCGAACTTGAACCCGGCGCCTTCCAGCGTTTCTACGTAGTCCACGATGCAGCCGTTCAGGTACATGGCCGAGGTGGCGTCGACAAAAACCTTCAGCCCATCAAACTCGAAGGTCTTGTCCATCATCCCGGCGGTGTTTTCAAAGGACATCGAATAGGAGAACCCCGAGCAGCCTCCGCCGACCACGCCCACGCGCAGTCCTGCTGGGGCAGGGTTCTGCTGCGAAAGGATCTCCTTCACCTTCTCCACCGCCTTGGACGTCAGGTTCACGGGATACTTCTTAGTTTCTACTGTGGGATTGGTCGTGGTGGCCATTCTTATCTCCTCGCCATCAATTTCAAACTGATTATAGCAAACTGCCCCCGTCCTTCCAGCCCCTTTCCTTCCTGTGATTAGATGACGGCAGTCACTCCCGCGTCGCACATGGGCCATATACCGGCCGAAACCGCTGACCTTTACGCGGCCCTCCGTCCTGCAATAGGCTTGCGCCGTGGGGAAATCCGACCGCGACCCGCTCTTCTTCCCTCCTGCCAGGCAGGGCGAGTTGGACGATCAGCCCGAAGACCAGCGCCTCCAGCTTGATCCCGCCGCGCAGCAGAAAGGTCTACGCTTGGTCGTCTTCGGTGGACTCCTGGCCCTAGCCGTCCTCCTCCTCTACCTGCAAAGGGACCGCGTTTCACCGCCGCGTTCTGCTACCGAAACCCGCAACCCGCCCAGCGCGGCAATCCCGCCTCTTGGCGGGCTGGCCCAACTTTCGCCCCAACAGCAGGCAGAGCGCCTGCTGGAGCGTGCCCTGAATCATGACCGCGACGCCGCTCGCGCCATTACCCGCAATGCGCAGGCTTGGCGCGGCTCGCTGCAGCTCACCTCGCGCCTGGACGACCTTCTCACTGCCGCCTCCAACTCCCCCGACCTTGGCCTGCGCGCTGCAGCCATCGAGATCCAACTCGCTGCTCACAACATTGCCAAATCGCCCGAAGCCGCCGCCCGCCTGATCGCCCTGGCTGAGGTTGGCGGCAACCCACGTCTCTGGGCGCTGTGGATGCTTGGCATGCTCGCCAATCGCGGCGTGGAACCGGACCGCGCCCGCCAGACCCTGCTCGCCTACGTCCACGACCGCAACCAGCAAACCCGCCTCTGGGCCGTGGAAGGCCTGGCCCAAGTCGGCAACGAGGACGTAGTTTCGCCCCTGCTTGAGGTCCTGCACAACGACCCCTCGTTCGAGGTGCGCGAGCGTGCCGCGCGTAGTCTGGGCCGTGGGGGTATGCTGTCCCCCGACCTGCGTCTTCACGCCGTCCCCGAACTGCTTCGCTTTGCTGACAATCCCACACTCCCGGCCGATACCCGCCGGCTCGTCTTTCAGGCCCTGCGCGATATCACCGGCCAGGATCTGGCCAACGACCCTGCAGCGTGGCGCCGCTGGCAATCATCTCAGGCCGCCGATCGCTGAGCTGCCATTCCCCTGCGAGGGGGTCTATAATTGGCCCCCTGGCCCCGGACCGGGACCGGCTCCGCGGCTCTCTGAAAGCCGGTCTTACCAGAACGGGACGGCTCGAAATCAGGTTCGGAGGTGGCGCGTGTCTCCTCTTACCATGCTTCTGATCGCTTGGGCCGGCATTACGGCAGTGCTGATCATTCTGCTCATCTACCGCAGCACCCTCACCATCCATGAGGACGATCAGCTCTTCCTGACCGAGTCCGAATCCCATATGGAGCGGGAGCAGCGCGAGCTCCTGGTCAAGATCAACAAGCTGCAGCCTGTCGTCCGCGTATTCGGAGTCGCGTCCGGTTTGCTGATTGTGGTGATTGCTGGCCTCTGGGTTTGGCAGGGCATCAACCAGATGTAATCGCAGTTGGCGCTGCGATTCCAGCCTTCGCTGCCGCATCCTTCCGAGGAAGCAACCTTTCAGTCTTGCTCGCCGTTCAGCCGTCCCTAGGAAAAGCCCACTCTCAAATTCTCTCCGTAAAACTTGCGGTTCTCGCCCAAGCGTGCGAGCAACTGGCGTCCAGGGCACAAGGGCTCGTATAATCAACACGATGCGAGCCGTGCGAGAGTGGCGGAATTGGCAGACGCGCCAGACTTAGGATCTGGTGGGGGAAACCCCGTGCGAGTTCAAATCTCGCCTTTCGCACCAAGCATTATCTGACGTGCCCGCCCGGAAAGACTTTCGCGACCCCAATTCCTGTCGTACAGTTCTAGCCATCATCGGGAGCGAGGCGGCATCATGCAGAACGCGCAACCCAACATCAAGCTTTCCAATACCGGCGACTACCGCGAGAACTACGCCAACAGCGTGCAAATCCGCGTCAACGTCTGGGATTTCTTCCTGGTCTTCGGCACCCTGCAGCAGCAGACCCAGAGCGAAGTTGAGGTGCGCAACTTCCAGGGCATCTACCTGAGCCCGCAACAGGCCAAGGCCCTGCTGACCATCCTCGAGCAGAACGTCACCAGCTACGAAAAGGCCTTCGGCGAGATCAAGCTGGACCCGCGCATGGCGCACACCGGTGTAGTGAATTAGCGATTTCGTGACTTGGTGATTGAATTCCAATCTCTGATGCGGACGCAATGAAGGACGGGGCGGACCAACAAGGCAAATCACTAAATCACCAAATCACGAAATCACCAAATCTCTTCTTCCTCTTCGCCCTCATCTTCACCGCCATCTTCCTTCTCCACGCGCCCCTGCTGCGACTGCCCTACTTCTGGGACGAGGCCGGCTATTATGTCCCTGCGGCGCGCGATGTCCTGCTCCACGGCAGCCTCGTGCCGCAATCTACGCTCACTTCCGGCCACCCGCCGCTGGTGATGGCCTGGCTGGCGCTCTGGTGGAAACTTTCCGGCTACACCGTCGCTGTGGCCCGCACCGCCATGCTGTTGATCGCAGCCTTCGCCCTGCTCGGCGTTTTCCAATTGGGCAGGCGGGTCGCCAACTCCCAAGTGGCTCTGGCAGCGGCGATCTGCACTGCCCTTTACCCGCCGTTTTTCAGCCAGAGCGCGATGCTCCACATCGATCTCCCCGCGGGCGCCTTCACCGTCTGGGGACTGTACTTCTACCTGCAAGATCGCCGCCTCGCGACCATCACTCTGTTCTCGCTCGCTGCCCTGGCAAAGGAGACCGCCATTGTGGCGCCGCTGGCACTGTTCGCGTGGGAGCTTTTCCTATGGGTGGTGGCGCGGCGGATGAACGCCGGCTCGCCTCCCAAGAAGGCGGCTATATATCTAGTGCGCGGCAACCACTACCACCCCCTGCGATCCCTGCCGCAGAGCGCGCTCTTCCTGCTCGCACCGCTCCTACCGCTAGGCGCTTGGTACGCCTACCACTACTCAGAGACAGGCTATCTTCTGGCAGCGCCGGAATACTTCCGCTACAACGTGGCCCAGACCCTGCATCCCCTGCGCATGGTGCTCTCATTCATCAAACGCATCTGGCACCTGCTCGGCTTCATGCACATGTTCCTGCTTACTGCCGGGGCGGCCATTGCACTGCGTCTCCCACCGCTCTCCGACGAGGATGGCAACTTGCGCCCGCGCATCGCGCCCGCCGTGCAGATGGTCTTCGCCGTGGTGATCGCGGCCTATGTGGTCATGCTGTCGGTGGTCGGAGGCGCGCCGCTGGTGCGCTATCTGCTGCCAGTGGTGCCGCTGGTGATCCTACTCTGCGTCTCCACCTTGTGGCGCCGCGTGGCGCAATGGAAGATCGCGGTAGCGGTGGTGTGTGCCGGCTTCGTGCTGGCGCTGGTCATCAATCCGCCCTATCCCTTCGCCCCGGAGGACAATCTCGCCTACCGCGACTTCATCCTGCTGCACCGCCAGGCTGCCGACGTGCTCACCAGCCGCTACCCGACCGCGCGCGTGCTCACCGCCTGGCCGGCCACCGACGAGCTCAGCAAACCTTACCTGGGCTACGTCCAGCGCGCCCTGCCTGTGGTGCCCATTGAAGACTTCTCCGCCGAGCACCTCCTGCCCGCCGCGCGCGATACTTCGCTGTACGATGTGGGCTTGCTCTTCTCCACCAAGTACGAGCCCGCGGCCGACCTGCTGCGCGCCGTGCCTTTCTGGGAACGCTGGCAAAAGCGCTTCTTCCATTTCCATCGCAACGTGCCGCCGCAGTTGGCGGCGCAGTTGCTGGGCGGGCGTCTGGTATTTGAGCAGTGGAGACGCGGGCAGTGGGTTGCTATCGTGGAGATCGAAAGACCGCAGAACGCGGCCAAGAGTAGCGGCGATGTCGCCTCGATCCAGCGCCAGAGACGCTATTGAAAATATTCCGGCACGCGAGTGCCCGGTACGCAAGTGGCCAGATCGCAAGTCCCGTCAGGACGACTGAGCGTTTGACACAGCCTGGCAAGCCCCGGGGTCGGAGTGGGAGGATGCGATCCCGGGAAGCGAATTATGGCGCATCAGGCATCACGTGCTGCGATGCCTGTCAGGAACGGCTGGTTAGTAGCGGCCGCGCCCTCCTCGTCCGCCACCCCGGCCTCCACCGAAGCCGCCGGCACGCTCCACTCGCGGCCGGGCCTCATTGACGTTCAACGTGCGACCGCCAACGTCGGTGCCATTGATGGCCGCAATCGCCTGATCGGCTTCCCCGTCGTTGACCATCTCGACGAACCCGAACCCGCGCGACTGCCCGGTATCACGGTCCCGCACCAGCGTTACCTTCTCTACCTTGCCATAAGCCTGAAACATCGTCCGTAGCTGCTCCTCGTTGACGCTGAAAGCGAGGTTCCCGACATAGATATTCTTCACGGCACGCCTCCCGTGCTTGGGCTGTTTGAAGATTTCGCTTTCAGACGAGTCAGGCAGAACTGCAGGCCGATGCCCACACAGGTCGGGAAAGGAACTCAAACGCCGCAATAGCTTACCAGCTTCCGGCCTTCCGCAACAGGGCGCGAGGCAACTTGGCGGGCCAGGCGCGCCGCCTGCTGGAAGACCTTCTGCAACATCCTCTGCGTCAGCCTGCCCGTCTGCGTGTTCTGCTGCGAGGGATGATAGGACGCCAGCAGGATGCGTCCGTCGGGCATCCGGTAACGCGCGCCGTGAGCGAAGGCATAACCGTTCTTGCTGCTCAACAGACCGCGGCGTTTCAGATGATTCAAGTAGCCGTCGAAGGCAACTCTGCCTAACGCCACCACCACGCGTATGTTCTTCAGACCGTCGAGTTCCCGATCGAGGAAAGTTGCGCAATTGGCGATCTCTCCCGGCGACGGCTTGTTATCCGGAGGCGCGCAGCGCACCACGGCAGTGATGTAGGCGTCGTTCAGCTCCAGACCGTCATCGCGGTGCCGGGAGGCCGACTG
>DASYTX010000273.1:0-6277 GCA_036001865.1 Terriglobales bacterium | reverse complement strand
TCGCCGACCAGCTCGTGCAAAAGGGTGTGAAATACATCGACGGCGACATTGTGGCCGACGACTCCTATTACGCCTTCGAGCGTTATGGTGAGGGGTGGTCGCAGGATGACCTGGTGTGGGAGTGGGGCGCGCCGGTGTCGGCGCTGAGCATCAACGACAATGTGATGTTCGTCCACATCCTGCCGGCCGACCGCCCGGGCGAAAAGGCCTTCGTCAGCATCGAACCCTTTGCCGACTACTACCGGATGGACAACCGCATCATCACCACGCCGCCAGGGACAGGACCGCGCAAGATCTACATCAACCGCGAGCCCGGCTCGAGCAACCTGGTGCTTTGGGGCAACATTCCTCTGGACGACAGCGGCGCCGGCGAAGCCCTGGCCATTGAAGACCCGGCAGCGTTTGCGGCGCAGCTCTTCCACCATCTGCTGGGCAAGCGCGGCGTGACCATCTACGGCCGCACCCGCACCAAGCACACGGAACTGGCCAACCTGCAGACCTTCAGCATCACCGCGCTGGCTTCGGGCGGCGGCGACCGCACCGGGATAGCGCTGCAACCGCTGGTGCTGGCCAGTTATCAGTCGCAGCCACTGATCGACGACCTGACCGTGGTCAACAAGGTAAGCCAGAACCTGCATGCCGAGCTTTTGCTGCGGCTGCTGGGCCGCGAGCGCGGCACGGCCGGGACTATCGAAGGCGGGCTGGAAGTGGTGCGCGGATTCCTGGCGCAGGCCGGAATCCAGCCCGAAGAGTTCGTCTTTTATGACGGCTCGGGGATGTCGCGACAGAACCTGGTGAGCCCGCACGCCGTGGTGAAGCTGTTGCAGTATGCCTGGCGGCAGCCATGGAGCGGGCGCTTCCGCGACACCCTGCCGGTGGCCGGCGTCGATGGCTCGCTCGCGGAGCGCTTGAAAGGCACGCCAGCGCAGGGGTATGTGCAGGCCAAGACCGGAGCGCTGGGGCACATCAACGCGCTCTCCGGCTATGCCCGCACCATGAAGGGCGACCAGGTGGCCTTCTCCATCGTCACCAACAACCACAAGCTTCCCAGCAAGCGCGCCCAGGAGATCATCGACCGTATGGTGCAGGCGATTGTGAACGATCAGCAGATGGGAAAGAAAAAGAAGTAGCGGTTTCCAGTTCTCAGTTCTCGGTTCCCAATTCTCACCACAACAGAAATGGCAGTGTCAGCAGGTTGGGTTCGCTGGCCGAGGGCGGATATCGGCGGGCGGCGACCGCGATGTCGACTCCGCCGGGAAAGGGCGAAGGCTCAAACCTACACGCAGCTGCCTTCTGGCCGGCCCCGGGGAGCTGCGTCAGGCGCAACTGGGGGCCGAAGCGCTGGGGAAACTCCACGTCCTGCTGCGCGCCGCAACAGAGATAGAGGCTGAGCAGGTCGCAGAATTGGAGCACGTCGGTTAGAAATTCCAGGTGCTCTTCCGATTCGCCTTGCCGCAGGCGTTCCTGCCTCTGTTGCTCTTGTGCGAGGAAGGCGCAGAGGTGCTGAGCGTCTTTCGCGCTGTCGGCACGAGATTCGGCGCGCGCCTTTCCTAGGCGGCAGAAGTGGCGGCTGACGATTACTCCGGCGACAGGCGCCATCTGCTCGGCGCGATCGATGGATGCGGTCCAGGCGCGAACGAAATCGGGCAACGGCGCGTCGAGGAATGAGGTTGGACGACTAGGAGCGGCGACGACTTGGGCGTCCAGCGCCGCCCAGCCGTCATCGTGCACGGCGATGCCGCGGACAACCTCGGCGGGCAGCGCGGACAATAGCGGCGGGCCGAGGCGCGCAGCCAGCTCGCCGGCCAGGGCAGCGTGGTCGGGTTGCGTGATCAGCCAGTATTCAGGTGCTTGTCGACGTTGCGTTTCTTCGACGGCAGTCCAAGCCGGGACTATGTGGCCGCCAGGCGGACGGTGCGCGGCGGCGCTGATAGGACGCAAGACCATGACTTCAAGGACGCCGGCGTGCGGCGCGCGCACGTACCGCACGGGCAGCCGCGCCCTTGGGTCCAGTGGTGGAGGGCGGCTTGCGCATGCCTTCGAGCAGTTGCTTCAGCACCGCAGCACTATTGTGGCGTTGGTCGCGGGAGGCGAAGACCAGGGTCAGCTTGAGGCTGGTCGCGGCCAGAGAATAGAGCTGCTCAAGTTGGCGCGAAGCTTCGGGTCTGGCCAGCTCGGCCAGGTAGCGCTTGCGAAACATCAGCCACTGCGCAGGCCGCGCGTGGAACCAGCGGCGCAATTCGGGCGACGGTGCTACTTCGCGCAGCCAAGTGTCCAGGGTGGCGCGCTTCCTGCTCAGCCCGCGCGGCCAGAGGCGCTCCACCAGTACGCGAGTGCCGTCGGATGCAGCGGGTTTGTCGTGGGCGCGTTTGAGGACGACCTGCATGCGTGAGCTTCAGGTTTGCCAGGTGAGGCGCGCGCACCAATAATAGTCGCTTGACCCGACGGGTGAAAATCCAGGTGGCAACCGGCGCGCTGGCGCTGGCCGCTGCCCTGTCGGGATGTGAAACAAAGCCGGCGCGCAAGAGCGATGCCGAGCTGGGGCTGAACCCGCAGCAGGCCCGGGGCCGCAGGATTTACGACATGCACTGTCTCGTCTGCCACGAGGCCTACTCCTCGGGTGGCGTGCGTGGGCCTTCGATGCAGGGCATCTATCGCAAGCCATATATGCCCAGCGGGACGCCAGTAAATGATGAGCGGATGGCCGAGGTCATCGTGCGTGGACGCTCCAAGATGCCGGGCTTTGGCGCCGTGCTGACGGACCAGCAGGTGGAGGATTTGTTGGCGTATTTGAAGACGCTATGATTGTTCTCCTCTTGTTGTCATTCCGAGCGCAGCGAGGAATCCCTACCCGCGCTTCCGTACTTCAGGTAGGGATGCTTCGCTTCGCTCAGCATGACAATCCGCTCGGAATGACAAGCTACGCGGACAGCAGCGCGCAGAAGATGCGGCGGTCAAGCTGACGGTCGCATCGTAGAATAGAGAGTTAATGGCCACATCGCTGGTGCAGATCGAGGTAGGTCCCCGGCTGCGGCAGCCCAAGCCGCCGTGGCTGAAGGCGCGGCTGCCGGTGGGCGAGAACTATCGCAATTTGAAGACGCTGGCGCGCCAGCTCGGACTGCACACGGTGTGCGAGTCGGCGCAGTGTCCCAACATCGGCGAGTGCTGGAACCATGGCACCGCGACCTTCATGCTGCTGGGCAACGTGTGCACGCGCCGTTGCGGCTTCTGTGCCGTGCCCAAAGGGCGTCCGGAGCCGATTGATTGGGACGAGCCGCGCCGCGTCGCGGACGCCGTGGCTACGCTCGGGCTCAGGCATGCCGTCATTACCAGCGTCAATCGCGACGATGACAACCGCGGTGGGGCAAGGATTTTCGCCGCCACCATCGAGGAGATCCGCAATCGCGTGCCCGGGTGCAGCGTCGAGGTGCTGATCCCCGACTTCCAGGGCGATGACGAAGCGCTGCGCATCGTGCTCGATGCGCGTCCGGAGATCCTCAACCACAACACCGAAACCGTGCCAAGGCTTTATCCGGCAGTGCGTGCAGGGGCGCGCTATCCGCGCAGCCTGCGGCTGCTGGGGAACGTCAAGCAGTTTGTGCCGGAGATGCGGTCGAAGTCGGGAGTGATGGTCGGGTTGGGTGAGACGATGGAGGAATTGCTCCAGGTCTTTCGCGACCTCGCCGAGCGCGAGGTCGATATCATGACCGTTGGCCAGTACCTGCGCCCATCAAAGGACCACCTGCCAGTGGCGCGCTTCTACACACCGGAGGAGTTCGGCTGGCTGAAAGAGGAAGCGCTGGCCATGGGGTTCCGTCACGTGGAGTCGGGGCCGCTGGTGCGGTCGAGCTATCACGCGCACGAGCAGGCGCAGTCGGCGGTGTGAGCGTCTAAAAGAAAAGCACGGGCGCGCGGCCCGTGCTGTTCCCAAACAATCCTGAGCAGCCTACTGCTTCTTGGTTTCGGCGGCCTGTTCGCCGCTCTTGGCCGCGCCGGCGCGCGCGTACTTGATGGTCATCACGCGCTTGATTTCGCCGCCCGTGGGGCCCATATCCATGGTGAAGGTGAATCCTTTGGGCGTGATATCGGTGATGACTTCTTTCATGGTCATCTTCATCTTCTGCTCGCCCATTTCGGTTTCATTGTCGAACATGATGGCGTTGCCTTCCCAGCGGCCAACGCCACGGGAAACTTCGCAGCCGCCAGGCGACATGTTGTCGCACCAGATGCTCTTGTAGCCCTTCTCTTTGTCGTCCCACCAGATCACGCCGTGACCCATGAACTTGCCGCCCATGGAACTGGAGGACCTGTAGTCCTCGATAAGGGAGAGGCCTCCCGGGCCAAGCTTGTAGGTGGCCGTGCCCTTGCCGGTGCCGCCCTTGGGCATCCACATGCTGGGCTCGTGCTTCTCGGTCGTCCTCCAGGTGCCCAGGAAAGTCTTCTTCAGCTTTTCCATCTCAGGCCCAGGCTTGGATGGCTTCATCATCGCTTCCGCGGGAGGTTCCTGGGACTTCATGGTCTCGGCCGGCTTTTCCTGTGCCACCAGAGAGACACAGATCAGGGCAAAGACCGCGAACAAAACCAACTTCTTCATACGCTAACCTCGCATTCGAAAAATTTAGGCTGGGAGAAGGCGCACAAACGATAAAGGGTGACTGCCGCCGCGTCAAGCCGAAACACGGGCGCGCTGCGGTCCCCGGCTCGAGAAGGCCTAGCGGCGACGGCGAAATATAATTTGGATATGACCACGGCCGTCCATGGCGTGCAGCGCAAGATCGAGGCGCTGCGCGAGAAGATCCGCTATCACGAACATCGCTACTACGTGCTGGACTCGCCCGAGATCTCCGACGCCGAGTTCGACCGCCTGGTGCGCGAGCTGCAGGCGCTCGAGGCTGAGCACCCCGAGCTGGTCACGCCTGACTCGGCCACACAGCGCGTCGGCGGCAAGCCGCGCGAGGGCTTCGTCAAGGTGCAGCATTCCTCGGCCATGCTCTCGCTCGACAATGCCTACAACCAGCAGGAGCTGCGCGACTGGGAGCGGCGCGTACATGAGCTGACCGGGCGGAAGACGGTGGAGTACGTCTGCGAGCTGAAGCTCGACGGGCTCTCTATGGCGCTACGCTATGCGCCCGACGACGAGGAGCGCGGCAAATCGAGACTCGTTCTGGGAATCACGCGCGGCGACGGCTTCGTGGGTGAGGATGTGACTGCCAACGTGAAGACCATCCGCTCGGTACCGCTGTCGGTGCCGGCGGCGCAGCTCAAGAAAGCCGGACTGCCGGTGGAGTTCGAGGTGCGCGGCGAGGTGATCATGCCCATCCCCGCCTTCCAACGCATGAATGAAGAGCGCGAGAAGTTGGGCCTGGCGAAATTTGCCAACCCGCGCAACGCCGCCGCGGGCGCAGTGCGCGTGCTCGAGCCCAACATCACGGCGCAGCGGCGCCTCGATTTCTTCTCCTACGCCGTGCTGGTCAAGGGCCGCAGCTACTTCGATCGGCACTCGGCGGCGCTGGAAGCCCTCCACGCTGCAGGCTTCAAGGTCAACCGCAATTGGCGTCGCGCGAAAAACTTCGACGAGGTGTGGAGCTTCATCGCGGCGTGGGAGGAGAAGCGCGATGCGCTGCCCTACGAGATCGACGGCGTGGTGATGAAGGTGGACCAGACAGCGCTGCACGAGGAGCTGGGGTACACGGGCAAGGCGCCGCGCTGGGCCATCGCCTACAAGTACGCGGCACGCGCCGGGGTCACGAAGATCGAAGACATCATCGTGCAGGTGGGGCGCACCGGCAAGCTGACGCCGGTGGCGGTGCTCAAACCGGTCCCCATCGGCGGCACCACGGTGAGCCGGGCCACGCTGCACAACATGGACGAAATCGAGCGCCTGGGCGTGCGCATCGGCGACTGGGTGACGGTGGAGCGTGGCGGCGATGTAATCCCTAAAGTGGTCGCAGTGGTGGAGGACAAAGCCCACCCGTGCGGGCACCGCCACTTCCACATGCCGGAGAAATGTCCGGAGTGCGGCGGCAAGGTGGTGCGCATGGAGGGCGAGGCCGACCACCGCTGCGTCAACCTCAACTGCCCGGCCAAGCTGCGGGAAAGCATTCTGCATTTTGCCGCGCGCTCGGTGATGAACATTGAGGGCATGGGCGATGCGCTGGTCAACCAGCTCTGCGACCGCGGGCTGGTGAAGAATGTCGCTGACATTTACAAGCTGACCAAGGCGGACCTGCTCAAGCTGGAGCGCATGGGCGACAAGTCGGCGCAGAACGTGCTCGAC
>DASYTX010000272.1:0-4307 GCA_036001865.1 Terriglobales bacterium | reverse complement strand
CTCGGCCGCCATACGTTCGCCGCGTTTGGAATCATCCGCGAAAAGTTTTCGCAGATGCACGTCGCGAACCTTCTGATAATGGGCTGCGAGGTCTTTCCACGCCTGCCGCTGAACGAGCGGTGCAATCTGTGCTGGCATGTTTTACTCCTTATTCAAAATCCGAAGCTCGAAATTCAAAAAGGCCGTCACCGCCAGCTCGTCAACGTGAGCATGCCACTGGTGAGCGTACTTTTACTTCACCTCGCTCTAGCGATCTGCTCCTTGGCTGCCAGGATGATATTCTCGGGGGTAAAGCCAAACTTCTTCTGCAATTCTTTAAGCGGCGCCGACGCCCCGAAAGTCTCCATGCCGATGCTATGGCCGTGGCGACCGACATAGCGCGCCCAGCCGAGGGTGGATGCCTTTTCCACCGAGACGCGCGCAGTGACCGACTCTGGCAGAACCCGCTCGCGATAGTCAGGATGCTCGCGGCAGGTGTGCTCGAAAATTTCCCATGACGGCATGCTGACGACGCGGGCCTTTATACCTTCGGCCTTGAGCTTTTCATGCGCCTCTATGCAGAGCGAGACTTCGCTGCCGGTGGCGAGCAACAGCACGTCCGGTTCGCCGTCATGGGCATCCGCGAGAACATACGCGCCGCGCTGCACGCCCTCCGCGGCGGCGTATTTCGCGCGGTCCAACGTGGGCAGCGCTTGTCGCGTTAAAATCAGCGCCACCGGCTCATGGCGGAACGGCATGATCACGCGCCAGGCTTCGACCGCCTCATTGGCATCCGCCGGTCGCAGGGTGATTAACCCGGGGATGGCGCGCAGGGACGCCAGATGTTCCACCGGTTGGTGCGTTGGCCCATCTTCCCCTACTCCGATCGAATCATGGGTGAAGATGTGAATTACCGGAATTTCCATCAACGCGCTCAAGCGGATCGCCGCGCGGCCGTAATCGCTGAAGATCAAGAACCCCGATCCATAGGGTCGAAGCTTCGACAGGGACAAACCGTTGAGAATAGCGCCCATGGCGTGTTCCCGAATACCAAAGTGGAGATTTCGCCCGGCAGGATTCTCAGCACTGAAATCCCCCGCGCCTTCAAAAGTTATGCGCGTCTTGCATGAGGGCCCGAGATCCGCCGAACCTCCGAGCACCCACGGCACATTGTTGGCGAGCGCGTTCAACGCCTGACCCGAGGCGTCGCGGGTGGCAATGCCTTTGCCATCCGCGGGAAACACCGGCAATCCCTTATCCCAGCCCTCCGGCAGCTCGCGGCGCAGCATACGATACCCATGGTCGGCGAGATCAGGATACTCGCGTTTGTACGCTTCAAACTTGGTCCACCAGGCATCACGAAGCGCCTGCCCGCGCGAGCCGATGCCCGCCTGGAAATGCTCGGGCACCCCCTCGGGCACCAGGAACTCAGCATCTTCTGGCCAGCCGTAATGGCGCTTGGCCAGCTTGATTTCTTCCTTGCCCAACGGTTCTCCATGCGCCGCGCTGGTATCTTGTTTGTTCGGCGCGCCGTAGGCGATGTGGCTATCGACGATAATCAGGGTCGGTCGATCGGCGGTATTCTTGAACGTCTTAAATGCGCGCTCGAGCGTCTCCAGATCGTTGGCATCGCCTACCCGTGTGACGTTCCAGCCGTAGCCGATGAAGCGCGTGGCCACGTCATCGCTGTAAGCCAACGCCGTGTTTCCCTCGATGGTGATGTAGTTGTTGTCGTAGATCCAACACAGGTTGGCGAGCTTGAGGTGCCCTGCCAATGAGGCGGCCTCGCCGGAGATCCCTTCCATCATGCAGCCGTCGCCGCACAGGGCGTAGATGTCGTAGTCGAACAGGTCAAAACCCGGACGATTGAAGTAGCTCGCCAACCAGCGCTCGGCGATGGCCATACCGACACTTGTCGCCACCCCCTGTCCTAACGGACCGGCGGTCGTCTCGACCCCCGAAGTCCAACGGTATTCCGGGTGACCGGGGCATTTGCTGTCAAGCTGCCGAAACCGCTTGATGTCCTCCAAGCTCACCGATAAGTGTCCGAGCGTTTCGTACTTGGGGTTGACTGCTTTGACCCTGGTCAGGTGGAGCATGGCGTAGAGCAGCATGGAAGCGTGGCCGGCCGATAACACGAAGCGGTCACGGTTGGGCCAGATCGGATGAGTGGGGTCGAAGCGCAAAAAGCGTTGCCACAGACAATAGACCACCGGCGCCAGCGCCATCGGTGTTCCCGGGTGGCCGGAGTTTGCCTGTTGCACGGCATCCATCGCCAGAGTGCGGACGGTGTTAACGCACAACTCGTCCATGGTTTTATTCATCGTTCCGATATCCTCTCTTCATCGCTCGCATTATTCACGTGCGACAATGATCGAGAGCCGAGCCCTCCGGTGTGCGAAGACAATCGACACCTGTGCGCTTCAGGGTTCAAGGCTCAAAGCTCAAATGTTCAAAGTCGAAACATGAATTGCTACCTTGAACCTGGAACCTTGAACTTTGAACAATTCTCACCGCCCTCAATCGATTATATCCCTGCGCCGAGCACACGCCGGGTATGCAGGGCAATCATTAATTCTTCATTCGTCAGTATCACCCATGCGCTCACGCGGCTTTCCGTCCGGCTGATGCAAGGGCCGCCCTTTGCGTTGGCCTCCTCGTCCAGTTCCAATCCTAGCCAACGCGCGTCCCGGCAGACACGCGCCCGGATGGAAACCGCGTTTTCACCGATGCCTCCGGTGAACACCAACGCGTCGAGCCCACCCAAAGCCGCCGCGAGCGAGCCGAGCTCGCGGTTAATGCGGTAGACGAACAGATCCAACGCCTCGGCGGCGCACGTGTCGGAATTCGAGAGTAGCGCACGCATATCGCTGGAGATACCCGAGACGCCGAGCAACCCGGATTGTTCGTAAAGAAGTTGCTCCAGGGCGCGGGCGTTCATGCCGTGCCGGTCGATCAAGTAAAGCATCACACCGGGATCGATCGCTCCGCAGCGCGTGCCCATCATGAGCCCGTCCAAAGCCGTGAAACTCATAGTCGTGGCGATGCTCTGCCCGGCGACCATCGCGCACATGCTGGCGCCGTTGCCGAGGTGGGCTACCACGGTACGCCCATTCGAGGCCCGGTGGTTAATCGTTGGTAGCACCGAGGCGATGTATTCGTAGGATAAACCGTGAAAGCCATAGCGGCGTACTCCCTCTTCCGCATAGCGGCGCGGCAAGGCGAAAGCCTGCGCGACCGCCGGTTGGGCGCGGTGAAATGCAGTATCGAAGCAAGCAACCTGGGGCAGCGTCGGCGCCATCTGCGCCACTGCTTTGATAGCAGCCAGATTGTGCGGTTGATGCAATGGCGCCAGTGGGACGAGAGCCTCCAGCTCGGCCAGTGTTTTGGCTTCGATTAACACTGGCGCGGTGAACTTCATGCCCCCATGCACGACGCGATGGCCGGCGGCTAAGATGCGGTGTCCGCCCAGTGCACCACCCCGGCCCCAAGTGAAAAGAAATTCGATCGCGCCCCGATGTCCGAGCTTGGTGCCGGACGGCCACTCCTTTTCGCCAATGACGCCAGTGGCATTGCACGCAACGAAGCGCGGCTGAGTTAGCAGCCCTTCGAGCTGGCCGCGGAGCAGCGGCTGCGGCGGCTCTTCGTTGAGAAAGACGGAAAACTTCAGGCTCGAGGAACCTGCATTGAGAACGAGCAGAGCGTCGGACATGAGTCCCGCCTCAAATCTCTATGGCGTTGTCGTTTTTTGGCCCGGACATCGGTGTCAGGTGTCAGGTTTCGGGTGTCAGGCCATCCCTCAAACCTAAACACTGAAACCCGAAACCCTCTTTTCACTGATAACTGATCACCGATATCTATTTCTCCCCCTCGACCCTCGTCCCTCCCTAGTACGGCCAGGTCCAATTGGCGAGCTCCGGCCGATCGGTACCTTGCTCATGCGCGTAGCTCAGGTTGTCGACGATGGCGTTCTTCATTTCTTCCTTTAAGTGCGCCGCCTTCGTGCGCAGCTTCGGCACGCGATCGACGACGTCGATCACCAGATGGAAGCGCGAGGTTTCATTCAGCATCGCCAGCTCCAGCGGGGTATTGATATTGCCCTTTTCCTTGTAGCCGCGCACGTGCATGTTGTCGTGTCCCTTGAAACGGTACGAGAGCTTGTGAATGAGCCAAGGATAGCCGTGGAAGTTAAAGATAATCGGCTTGTCCGTGGTAAAAAGGCTGTCGAACTCGCGGTCCGTGGAGCCATGCGGATGCTCGGATGCCGGCTGCAGCTTGAACAGATCCACGACGTTTACGAAGCGGAGCTTCAGATCCGGTGCACGCTC
>DASYTX010000271.1:0-6718 GCA_036001865.1 Terriglobales bacterium | reverse complement strand
ACTGAAGCCGCGCCAGCCACTGTTGCTCTCTTTGCAGCTCACGCCGCGGCAGGGGGTTGCGCAACGCGTGGAGGTACGGTCTTCGGTGGCTGGGCTGGACACCCAGCAGACCGGCACCTCCCGGGTCCTGACGCGCCAGGCCCTCGACCACATGCCTGCCTATCTGACCCGCGACATCCCCACCCTGGCCGAGAACGTGGCGCCCGGCGCCGTCCTCAGCCACGACAACTTCGTACACGTACGTGGTAACGAGCTCTCGCTGCATGAGTTCA
Organism: Terriglobales bacterium; assembly: GCA_036001865.1. Classification (GTDB taxonomy): domain Bacteria; phylum Acidobacteriota; class Terriglobia; order Terriglobales; family Acidobacteriaceae; genus DASYTX01. The sequence continues at coordinate 6,446 of DASYTX010000271.1, read as the reverse complement.
TCAACGGGGTGTCGTTTCTTGACAACTCGCACCAACACTTCACGCCCGGCATCAGTCCCGCCATCTTCGAATCCGTCAACGTGGTGACGGGCGGCTTCCCCGCCGAATTTGGAAACCGCTTTGGCGGCGTCCTCGACATCACCACGCGTTCCGGCCGCAACATGAATGGGCACGGGTCGGTGAGCCTGGGCGGCGGGACGGTGTTGAACAACGACGCTTCTGCCGAGTACGGCGGAAGCGCAGGCAGGTTTGGCTACTACGTCTTTGCCGGCGGGTATACCTCCGACCGTTTTCTCAACCCGCCGATTGCGAGTGAACTGCATGATTTCGGCCACGGGCTACGCAGCGCTTTACAGCTCGATTATCAGGGGAAGAGTGATATCTGGAAGTTGTTGATAACTGGCGGAGCAACAACCTTTCAGTTGCCAAACACGGATGAGCAGGAAGCAGTTGGCCGAGACGCCTCCCGCCGGCTGCGCTCGCAGACCGCCATCCTCAACTGGCAGCATGTCTTCTCGCCCCGCACTCTGGTCTCTACGTCAGTCTATGAGCGCACGGTGGGAGAGCACCTCATCCCCACCAGTGATCCCGTGACACAAATTGGCGACGGCTCGCGCAGCACGTTGACCGCGGGAATCAAAAGCGACCTTACGATTGCTTATGGCTCGCACACCGTCAAAGTTGGCGTGGATCTGGCACGGCTTCGGTCGCTGGAAAGTTTCCGCTTTGACCCGCAGTCGGAAGAGTTTGAGTTGGAGGCGTTTGCCTTCAGCGGCGGAGTACGCGGCGGCCAGGTGAGCGCCTACGCCCAGGACCATTTCACTCTCCTCCCCAACCTCACCCTCGATGTTGGACTGCGCTGGGACCAGTTCGACCTGCTGGACACTTCTGCCCAGGTGAGCCCAAGGATTGGTGTCGCCTACCACATTCCCCGGACACATTCGGTCTTGCATTTCGCCTACAACCGCTTCTTCTCGCCGCCGCCCGTCGAGTATCAGCTTCTGGCGAGCTTTATCGGCAACAACCACCCCGATCCTGAGCATCGCGTTGGAAATCCTAAGCCTTATCGCCAACACTACTTCGAAGTTGGTTGGAGCCAGGAACTAAATCCCAAGCTGCTTCTGGAAGCCACTGTCTATCACCATCGCGGCGACAACTCTTTTGAGAACAGCGAAATTGGCAATACACGATTATTCGTCCCCACCAATTTTGCCCGCGCCCGCGCAAAAGGGGCAGAGATCGCGCTGACGTTCAAACAACTCGAGCGTCTCGGCATCAGCGGTCGCGTGCAGTACGCGGTCGCGCAGGTGCGTTTCTTCGGACCAATCACCGGAGGCCTTGGGGATGAGGTCCTGGAGGCGGGGGAGCGCGTACTGCCGGCCTTCGATCAGAAGCACACCGCGACCGCAGGTCTGATGTACAGAAACAACTGGCGCGGCTTCTGGACAGGATTGAACTACCGCTTTGGCAGCGGGACCCCGATCGAGGAGGACGCCATGCGGCTAGCGTCTCACTCGACTGCCGATGTGGCTGCCGGAATCACACTCTGGCACCGCGAACCGCAGAAGCTCGACTTCGAGTGCAATCTCATCAACCTGACTGACAACCGCTATCAGATTGCCAAGGAAAGCGAGTTGACGCCGATTCAGTTTGCGCCTCGGCGCGTAGTCTCGGGGCGGTTGAAGTGGAGGTTCTGAGTGTTGGTCCAAGTTGCGCGATGTCTCCGGGTCCGCCGGGCGGTGTAGAAAGTCTTGAACCTGCGCTAACCAGCCGGACATCAAGCAATCATGCTGGTGGGTTGCATCCTTGGAGTTGCGCTGATCGGGCTGGTGCTGTGGGACGCGTTTGAAACCGTGATCCTTCCCCGCCGGGTCACACGCCGGTTTCGCCTCACCCGCTTTTTTTACCGATCCACCTGGCGGATATGGTCGCGGTTAACCGCGGCCGCCCCCCGCCGTCGGCGGGAAATGCTGTTCAGTGTTTTTGGCCCGCTTTCGCTGCTCGCCCTGCTGATCGTATGGGCGCTGGGGTTGATTGCGGGTTTCGCCGTGCTGCAGTGGTCTGTGAGGACGCCACTCAGCCTGCCCGGCGGTTCCGCTGGTTTCACGATCTACCTCTACCTGAGCGGCACGACCTTCTTTACGCTGGGATTCGGGGACGTGGTGCCAATGGACGCCCTGGGCCGGGCGCTGGCGGTGCTGGAGTCGGGAACCGGGTTCGGATTCCTGGCGCTGGTGCTGGGATATCTGCCGGTGCTCTACCAGGCGTTCTCGCGGCGGGAAGTGAACATCTCGCTGCTGGACGCGCGCGCCGGATCGCCGCCCACGGCCGCCGAATTGCTGCGCCGTCACAGCGAGGACCACGGGCAAGAGGCGCTGCGCCAGCTCTTGTATGATTGGGAGCGCTGGTCGGCCGAGCTGATGGAAAGCCATCTTTCCTACCCCGTGCTCGCTTACTTTCGCTCGCAGCACGACAACCAGAGCTGGCTGGGTGCTCTGACCGCTATCTTGGACACCTGCGCGGTGGTGATGGTGGCTGGCCCTCGCGACTGCGAGCGGCAGGCGAGGCTGACGTTTGCCATCGCGCGCCATGCAGTGGTTGACCTGTCACAGGTCTTCGCCGCCGCGCCTCGGCAGCCGGAGAGCGAGCGGCTCGCCACCGCCGACTGGGCTGTCGTGGCGAAGGTGGCTGGCCTCACTCCGGCCGATGCGGGGGAGTCCACGCCCGCCTTTCGCGAGCTCTCTCGCCTGCGCGGCATCTACGAGCCTTATGTGGCGGCATTGGCGACGCACCTGCGTCTCTCCCTGCCGCCATGGGTCCCACACGCGCACAAGCGGGACAACTGGCAGACCAGCGCCTGGGAACGGTCCGCAACGCCGTCGGTTGCTGCCGCAGCCGGCGAGGATCCCCACGACTGAGACGCCCGAGGTTCCATCGGCTCTCAGGCCCGCCAAGTTGCAGTAACCATCCAAGGTGCCGTAACCAGATAGGAGTCACTTGACTTGACCTGCTGCCCAAAACAGAATGCGGCCCGTTCCGGGCATGAGTATGAAAAGCATTCACGAGGCAGTACAGAAAGAGCTCGAGCTCCAGCAGCTGTTGAATCACGCCGTACAGCAGAAGGAAATGGAGCTGCGGCAACTTCAAAAATTATTGCTCAACGCCCTCTACCTCGTGAACCGGCTTTTGGACTCCGACACCGAAACCACGGAAGCAGGAGAGGCGGCGGAAGAGTTCGTCGGGCCAGAACCGGCGCAGCCGCCCGAATCGGCAAACGCGGATGCGCATCCGGCCGCAGTGAAAACTACGAACAGTTCACAACCAAGCATCGCAAAGGAAATCGAGTCAAAGGCGATTAGCGGAACCCCTCCCAGGGACATTCCATAAAACAGGTCTTTCCTTCCTATTCCGATCCAGGGGCGCGAGGCGCGGGGTGGTTGTATGGCGAGTGTCAGAGGAACCGAGGCGCCTGGCGTCCTGTCCCAACATCAGAACCAGCAAGAGCGTCGCTGCTGCGCCCGCGCCAGCATCCTCGAAGGGATGCAAGAAATGGTGGTTGTCAGGCTAGGCTCGCATACGGGGTTGCTGCTCGATCTTTCTCCTCGCGGATTTGCGGTCCAGGCCTTGTTTCCAACACCGCCACAGAGCAGCTTGAACGTGGAATTTCGGCTGCCGTTCACTGGGGATTCAATCGAAAGCGATGGTGAAGTGGTGTGGATGGACAATGCCTGTCGAGCAGGGCTCAAGTTTGTCCACCTCGACGATGCTCCCAAATCCCGATTAGAAGCGTGGTTGGCGGCGCACCACGAAAGAGCAACGCTCCCGCCTGCTCTTTCCGACGGTCAGGTGGAAGCTGAAACGGAACTATCGGCGCTTGAACGTGAGATCAGCGAAGGCCGCAGCCAGCCGTTGTCCGAGATCTTGAGGCGGGTGGCCCAAAGGGCTTGCCTGTTGATGGGCGCCGATGGGGCCGCCATTTTATTGCGGGAGGAGGAAGGCGTCTTCTGCCGAGCAAGCACGGGCGATGCGCCTGATGTGGGATCACGACTAAAGCCTGACTCCGGTCTCACGGCGGAATGCTTACGGACCGGGCAAGTAGTGCTCGCCGAAGACGTTGACAAAGATCCTCGAGTGAGGCCTTCGACCGCAAAGCGCTTGAACCTGCGTTCCATCCTGATCGTACCCATCCAGGCACAAGCCTCCGTGCTGGGTGCCGTCGAGGTGCTTTCTTCCCGGCCCTCCTTTTTTGACGCAACCCATGCCGCCAGCTTGCGGCGTATCGCTGCCGCACTGGGTCCTCTGCTAACTGCCACGGCGCAGCCGCGCGAAGAGCGGCCGGAAGTCGGCCTGGCCCAAGCGCCGTCTGCGCCAGTCATAACAACCCCCGCAACTAGCCGTGAGACATTAACCGAAGCAACCCTGAAGCGGTTGCGCACGGTTGCCCAACTCGTGCAGGGCTTGCAAGTGCGGATCCGCGCGGCTGCGACCCGACTTAGAAAAGGCCCCAGGATGGTGCCCCATGCCCTGGCAGCATGTGTGCTACTCCTGGCGATTGCGGCCATGCTGACGCTGGCCAAGTTCCCGTCCCATGACACTTCGAAACCAAGTTCCACTCCCCCGCGGCAGGCCAGCTTCCAGCAGAATAAAAAAACTGCCGCGCAGCAGAGCGAGCGTGGGGAAAAAGGAACGGTGCAAGTCGCTGGCAAAAAGCGGACCTCAACACCAGAAACCGACGAGGAGGCCGCCGAGGTATCCGGGCCACGCCCGGTGGTCGCGACAAATCCTATTGGGAACAGTCCGAGAGTTATCAGAAGCACAGCAAGGCGCCCGTCGGCGGAGCGCGTTCTTCCGCCTCCACTAGCCACCGGTGGCACTGCCGACCTGAAAAATCTGACAGCCCATTTTCTGGATACGCCGACGGCAGTCCCGCGGTTGAGCCCGCCGGAGCGAAGGCTCCGCGTCTCGGAAGGCGTGATAAGAGGCCGCGCTGTCAGCCGGCCGTTGCCCGCTTATCCAGAGCCGGCCCTGAAGTCAGGAGTGCAGGGTTCGGTGATTCTGCAGGGGGTCATCTCCGTCGACGGTACGGTCAAAAAGCTGCGGGTCGTCCAGGGTGACCCCTTACTGGCGCAGTCCGCGTTGGACGCTGCGAAGAAATGGCGCTATGACATTTCCTATTTGAATAGAGAGCCGATTGAAATCGGGACCATCGATGAGATGAAGTTCAGCATCGGCGACGAGCCCGAGGTGAGCGCGCCACTCCGCGTCTCGGAAGGCGTGACCATAGGGCGGGCTATCAGCCAGCCAGTACCGTCTTATCCCGAACTGGCCCGGCGCTTGGGTGTGGAGGGCGCTGTGATCGTGCGGGGCGCCATCGCGGTCGATGGAACCGTCAAAAGCCTGCACGTCGTCGAGGGACATGCTCTGCTGACTCAGGCCGTGCTGGATGCGGTGAGGAAATGGCGATTTCAACCTTCTTACCTGAACAGAGTGCCGGTGGAGGTTGAAACGGTATTTGTAGTGCACTATCGCCAGCGTCGCTGACCGGCCGCTTGCTGATACAAGCTCAGCATACTGGCTAACCTCTACTCTCCGAAGCACCTAAAAGCTTGATTGAAAGGCATGTCGGCGCTCAACCCATCATTTAAGGATATGTGCCCGCGCCAGGGCCCTTCCCTCCCCATGCTCCTTTAGAATCAAAGAGTTGCCGGGGTATTTTGCGCATCAGATATTGTTTTCAACCACTTAGGTGCCTCCAAGAGGGGCGAGCGAGTTCAAGCTTATTATCATTTAGAAATATAGTTAATATACACGTATATCACACTAGTCGCAAACCTGTCAATCAGCCATTGCGAAGTCCGCCGTCGGACTTCGGTCGTCGGCCTATGTGGTTGACGGAACCCCCGTGTCCGGTGAGTATCAGCCCGGCCCTGCAGCGTGGGTCAGTTCCCACCCTTTGCTCCAAGACCGCGCGCAAAACGTAGTGTACCCCCTCGACTGTCTCTTAGGGAAAGGGTGGGCCACCCGCCCCGATAGGAGCCCGGTATTTCGTGCGGTGTATCCGGTATAGGTGTATCCGGTATAGTGGAAGCGATCCCCCGAAGTATATGTCGCCTTGCGTCATCGTGCTGGCGGGCAAGAAGAGGTCAATAATCAATGCCTTACCCGACCTCCTCGTTTGGGGTGGGAGCCAGTTAAGGTTACCTAACTGTCCGTTACGGTGGAAATGAAGGACCGCTTCTATTTCAGTTGATACCTGCTTCCCAGCTTGTACCGCCGGAACAAACGACCACTTCGGACGATTTATCTGGAGCCAACTGACAGTTTCGGGAGTGCCGCCGTCTATCGCTCTAATGCTGAGAAGGCTTCCATCATCGCCGATCTGCAAGATTGCTCTGAAGGTGATATCACGCGCCAGCGAGAGTCTGGCGAGCTCGATTTCGGGAGCC
>DASYTX010000270.1:0-2495 GCA_036001865.1 Terriglobales bacterium | reverse complement strand
GCCAGCGCCTGGAGAACCACCACAGCAGCGCGAACAGCACCAAGCCCTCGAGAATGAATTCGTAGAGCTGCGACGGATGGCGCGGCAGGTTGTCCACGTTCGGGAAAACCATCGCCCAGGGGACGTTGCCGGGCCGGCCCCACAATTCCGCGTTGATGAAGTTGCCGATCCTTCCTGCGCCCAGCCCGAGCGGAATCAGCGGCGCGATGAAATCGGTCACCGCCAGCCAGCTTTTATGGCGCGATCGCGCGAACCACATCATCGCCACCAGCACGCCCAGGAAGCCGCCGTGGAAGGACATGCCGCCCTCCCACAAGAAGAGGACGCGCACCGGATCGTACAGATACTCGGAGAATTTGTAGAACAGCACGTATCCGAGCCGTCCGCCCAGCACCGCGCCGAGCACGCCGAGGAACAGGATGTCGTCGAGATCACGTTTGGTCCAGCCCAGCCGCGGCTGGGTCCTGACGCGGTAGCGCCCGAGCACGAGCACGATGACGAAGGCCAGCAGGTACATCAGTCCGTACCAGCGCACCGACAGCGGGCCGAGATGGAGGGCTACGGGGTCGAACTGCGGATGGATGAGCATGACGGCGCCGGAGAAGTTGGCGAATTATACGTGAGCGACCTTCGACTCCAGAAGCTTCGCGACGCAAAATGCCAAAGCGAAAATCTCACAACCAAGATCAAAATCTCACCACGAAGGCACGAAGGCACGAAGACACGAAGAAAACCGAAGGCGAGCAAGAAATGCGTCGAAACAGGTCCGCGAATGCCGAATCGACGTGCGCCCACGTCGCGGCCGAACGCACCATTGCCGGCGGCGTCGCGGCGGCTCAGACCTTGCCCCATTGTCCGTTTTGCTTTTCTTCGTGCCTTCGTGGTGAGAAGTAGTGTTTTGCCGGGGCAGGATTTCAGGGAACCTCGACGTAATACATGCGCTCCAGGATGATGCCGGTGCGCTGCTCCAGCAGCGGGGTGTAGCGCACCCGGTCATAGTAGCGCGGCTTCGGCACCATTGCTGCAAGCCACGCCGCCTGCCAGGCGTCGAGATAGGCCGCGCTGGTGCCGTAGTAGTGATGTGCGGCGGCTTCCGCGCCGAACACGCCGTCTCCCCATTCGATGATGTTGAGATAGATCTCGAAGATGCGCCGCTTCGTCATCATCTTTTCGATCATGACGGTGATCAGCGCTTCCTGTGCCTTGCGCCATGGCGTGCGCTTGCCGGACAGGAACAGGTTCTTGGCGAGTTGCTGGCTGATGGTCGAACCCCCCGCGACGATCTTCCCCTTGATGATGTTCTTCTCGTAGGCTTTCTGGATCGCCTCCCAATCGAAGCCGTCGTGGTCGAGAAACTTGGCGTCCTCGGCCGCGATCATCGCGCGCTTGAGATTGATCGAGATGCGCTCATAGGGCACCCATTTGTAGCGCAGCGCAGCGCCTGGGTTGTCCTCCTGCAGGACCTCCAGCCGTCTCTCCATGAACGCGCTGGTGGAGGGGTTGAACCAGGCCCACCAGACCACGTGGCCGAAGATCCAGAACTGGTAGACGACGATCGCGGCGAGCACGAGCGCGACGCTCCGCCAGGCCCAGCGCAGCAGGCGCTTCATTGGTTTCGCAGCAATTCGATGACTGGACGGGTTTCGGGTCGCACGCTGCGCCACAGGAAGAACGATTCGGCGGCCTGCTCGACCAGCATGCCGAGGCCGTCGGCAAGGCGCGCCGCGCCATGGAACTGCGCAAACGCAAGAAAAAGCGTGAGTCCCTTGCCGTACATCATGTCGTAGGCAAGCGAGCCCCCGGCGAACACTCCCGACGGCAACGGCGGCAATTCGCCCTGCAGGCTGCTGGAGGTGGCGTTGATCACCAGATCGAAGTGATGGCCCACAAGTTCGTCGTAGCGCAATCCCGACAATACCGAGGACGCCGCCGACGGTTGGTAGCGAAATGTCTCGGCGAGCTGCAGCGCTTTTTCCACCGTACGGTTGGCGATTGCCAGGATTGCCGGCTGCTGCGCCAGCAGCGGCTGCAGCGCGCCCCGCGCCGCGCCTCCCGCACCCATCAGCAGCACCCGCCGGCCGCCGATGCTGAAGTCGAGATTACCAGTGATGTCGCGGATGAGTCCGGCACCGTCAGTATTGTCGGCGCGGATGCGCCCGCTGTCGAAGTTCAGGAAATTCGCCGCCTGTGCATCCTTGGCGCTCTGCGATACTTCATCGGCCAGGTCGAAGGCCTCCAGTTTGAAAGGCACGGTCACGTTTGCCCCCTTGCCGCCCGCGGCGCGAAAGCTTTCCACGGTGCCGCGAAAGCCGCCGAGGGGCGCCAGCAGGCGCGTGTATTCGATGTCCTGCCCGGTCTGGCGCGCAAACGCGGCGTGGATCTGCGGCGACTTGCTGTGGGCAATCGGGTTGCCGATTACCGCGTAGCGGTCCGTCATGGGGAAGCGACGAGTTCGAGGTCGCTGCGGGTGAACATCCAGGTGCGCGAAATGCTCA
>DASYTX010000269.1:0-3351 GCA_036001865.1 Terriglobales bacterium | reverse complement strand
CTGAGAAGACGGGTCGCAACGTCAGCAACACCAGCCGCAAGTCCAAGGAACAGCTTGCCGACACGATGAACGCGGAAGAGATTGCTGAGGCCGAACGGCGGGCTGCCGAGTGGTTGCGAGAGCGCGCTTCCTCAGCTCCCGAGGGCGAGGCCGCCGATATCGGCAGGGCTATCCACCCGCCACGGCGCTAGATTCTCTCCAAACACTCTCCAGTTTGATCTGCACCCGAAATGGTGTCTTCGAAAGCTACCGGAGTGATAAAGCGGGGGAGGATTGGTGTGGATTGGTTTGACTCTGCCGGTCGAAGCCGGCGGGGTGGTTATGCAGTCAGGCGGGTCATTCCGATCTTGCCCACTACACCGGAACGGGTGGATACCCCCATCTTGATCATGATCAGCCGCAGGTAAGCTTTCACCGTGTTGGGGCTGATCTGCATGCGGTTGGCGATCTCCTTACTGGTGAGGCCCTGCAACAGGCACTCCACTGCTTCCTGCTCCCGGGTGGTGAAGTTGTATTGCCCCAGAGCTTCCGAAAGAGCCTTGGGACCCGTCGTCTGGCGTTCCAGCACCAGGGCGGTGGTGGTCAGCGACGCTCCCTTTGCTGGTGAGGCCAGCAGGCAGGTGCGACAGCTATAACGCCTTCTCCCTGAGCGAAACTCCGCCTGGAAGGGCGGCTCACCATTGGCTCTGGGATTGAAGAGGCCGGCGCGAACCCGTTCGGCCAGGAAAGCGTCCAGTTTCTTGATCGAGGTGGATGGCTGGGGATAGGCGAGGATGGCGACCGCTTCGGCGTTGAACCAGATCGGCGTCCAGGTGGCATCCAGCAGGAGCAGCCCAGGCCCGTTCTTACCTGAGGCCGGTTGCTTGCTTTCTGGTGACTTACCGTTTTTGGGCGGCTTGGTCGAGATCACGCCAACGCACTCAGCGGCATTGCCCTGGATAGAATAGTTGTTGCTCATGTCCTCCATTTTCACGCGGACGCTAGTCCGAACAATTGAGATTAGGGAACGTCTGGACTAACCAGAGGCATTTCGAATTCCACTTAAGTCCCCGCTGGGCCATTTGTTAGCGCAGGTCGGCTGGCCCTTGTTGTGCAACACATTGGGGGCATTTGCAGCTTCGGATGCCGATCCGTCAGCGCAACTAAAGTCATTGCCGAAATGCAATACTGTGCAATTTTTCGGAAGCTTTGTGTCGCGAGGCTCTTTTTGAGACACGTGGATTTTCGCGATTTGCGAAACGTCAGCGCCGCCAATCGCGGCATTTGGCCAACCACATCCGGGGCCAGCGCTGGATGTGCCTGCACAGATCTCGCCATTGCTTGCGGCGAGATTCAGCGTTGCCAGTATTTGTGATCGCGCAGAAAGTACTCTGGGTTTCGGGTGTTGAGGGCGGTGCGCAGGAACAGACGCGCGAGGCGCAGGTGCCCCATCTTCCGAAACCTTCGATTGGACGTGTAAATACACCCCGAGACGATTCCGAACTTGCGGCGGTCCACCTGCATGCTGAGCAAGTAGTCTTCGGCATAGAGCACCTTCTCGTTAAAGCCGCCGAGTTCCTCGAAGCGCTGGCGGTCGAACAGCATGAACATTCCAGTGCTGAACGGCCGGGCGAGGCGCGAGAGGTGCTGTGCCAGGTTATTGGCTGCGTAAAGAAGCCGATCAGCGAGACGGCCGCCGCGGCAGCGGATGTTGGCGGTAACGCAATGCAGACGCTTGCGCCGCATCAATTCCAGCGCACGTCGGACGAGGGTTCTATCAGGGAGTTCTATGTCGGCGTCGATGAAGAGCAGGTACTCACTGAAGGCCAGGCGGGCGCCCGCGTTGCGTCCGGTGGAAGGGTATCCGCCAGGAACCACCTGCACATTCAAGCGGTCGCGGAAGCCCAAGACAATCTCCGGCGTGCCATCGGTGGAGGCAGCGTCAGCCACGACTACCTTAGTAATCTTCATCGCGGGATAGTCCTGCTGCGCCAAGGAGACCAGCAGATGCGGGATCAACCTGGCCTCATTCTTCGCGGGGATAACTATGGTCAATTCGTCTGACGCTCTCACACCATCCGCCATTCAACCTCGCAATTATCCGCCACATGCCTGATCTGGCCGCCATGGAAGTTGAACACCGCGAGCCGAGCCGTGCAGCGGCTGCGCTGCTCTTCCCAGGCAGGGCCGAGACTACATCTCCGCAAGTGCCGAGCGCATCCCTCCTGAAAAGGAGGTCGAGTCATGCCGGAGAAGAAGACCGTTGAACGTGCGCGCAGGGCGGCGCGCGCGGGCAAAGCGCCAAGCACGCAGGCGGGCGAATTCGTGCGCGAGGAAATGGAACACATTCGCGAGGGCAAGCACGGCGCCCGCTCCACCAAACAGGCGATTGCCATCGGGCTCTCCAAGGCGCGGCGCTCCGGGGTGAAACTACAGGCGCCGGCAAGAGGTAAGGCTTCGGCAAGAACGCGGCGACAGGCACAACGTGATCTGCGAAAAGGACAATCGGGAAGCCGGCGGCGTCCGTCAGCCAGGCGTTCGCGGGCGGTCAGCGGCGCACTGAAACGCGAAGGCCGGCAGGCAGCCTCGCGTAGCGCGCTCAGCAAGCAGGCACGCAGTGCGGCCCGCAGCAGGCAGAGGAGAGTGGCTTAGGTTCACGCGGCTTAGGCAGAAAGACAGACCGCCAGGTTTTCGCTCTCAGCTCTCATCTCCTCTTCCGCAATGTCTCCGCCTGTGGCCAGGAAGGCCGGATCAGCACAGGCGTGCAGGGTCGCCAGTACCTCGCCGCGTCTGCGCCGGGGCCGCTGTAGCAGGTGCCAGGCCTCGCGAAACTTCTCAAACTTGCTGCGGCTGCCCGTGATGTGTGGGAATACGGTTCCTTGGTAGCGTTTTCTTACTTCGCGTACCGGGATGACGTACCACGCGTCTTCCGGCACTACGTAAGCGACGATGAAATCCACTTCCCCTGCGCGGTAGCGTCGCCCGCACCCACTGGTCTTGAACTGGTAGCCGTTCTTTGTGTTGCACGTCCAGGACGACTTCACCTGCACGCGAGCCACCTGGTTGCGGGGCGCGTGCACCAGGAAATCGAAGCGGTGGTTCTCCCCATAGGGTTTGCACACCGTCAGGCCGAGGGCCATGGCTTTGGCCACGAAAACGATCTCGGCCCACTCTCCCTTGGATTTGCGGTTGCGTAACTTGGGGCGGAATTGCGGCTGGCGGGTGGTTTTGGAAGACATGAAAAAGTGGCAAGGCGCGGTGCGCTCCGGGTAGCGCTATGTCTTAATAGTTATATCCTATGTTTAGATTATATCATATGTGTCAAGCAGGAAGATTTAGAGCAGCGCCTAGGGCGATAATCTCCGGGAACCT
>DASYTX010000268.1:0-5358 GCA_036001865.1 Terriglobales bacterium | reverse complement strand
TGTGATGTTCCAAAGGAACCAAAGGAGGAGGTGATAGCTATTCTCGTGCAGCATGTTGAGCGTCCGGAGCCGCGACTTTGCACGGTTTAGAGTGGCTTCACGCAGCTTGTTTCTCGGCCATTTGGTGAGAAAGAAACGGATCTCCGCCGCGTAGAGAGAAACTACGCAGCTGAGCACAAACAGCGCGAACGCTACTGCTAGAGGATGGTTCTGGAGCCAATAAACAACCGCTTGCATGAGCGGGAATATAGCACGTTGGAAAGTGGCGGGCTGCGATTGCGATAGGTCGGCGTTAGCCCAGCAGGAGACGCCCGCGCCGCTCCATTTCGCGTGCCGCGTGGTAGATCACTGCGCTGGCTAAGGCGGTGCGGAGCGCCGCGTCAACTTGCTCGGCGTCCCCGCCCGCAGACGCGTCCAAAAGCAGAAACACCGAGATCCTTCGACTCGGGTTTCCCTGGCTGGCGACGGCGCCGGGGCCCCTCCCTCGCTCAGGATGACAATCATGAGCGTCTTGGGCCTGTGTTCTCGGAGGCGCGCAGTGCGGCCCCGCAGCAGGCAGACGATCCCCGCTCGGGGGCGAGCGGGCTACACAGCGCGACGACGGCGCTACACTACGCGGGCAAGCCGCTATGCAGGATCACGCCGCTTTGGGAGGCTGCTCGCGCTGCTGCCGGTAGTAACTTTGGCCGCGCTCATAACCGTGGCGGAATGCTTCCGTGCCCCACGATTCTGGATAGCACGTGCGCAGGAAATCCGTGGCTTCGTCGTATGACTTGCCGCGGGCTGCGGGATGCAAAGCCGCTTCGAAGCCGCGACGGTAGGCAATTTCGGCTGCGCGGAAGTCGCCGCCAGCGGCGGTGTAATGCTCCTTTTCGACATCGCGCAGCCCGAGCCACCAGCGCTCGCGGGCAGCATCAATGGACTCCGCGCCAGCCTGTTCGAAGATGGAGCGGACGCGGTCTTCCGGCTCGCCTTCCTCCGTCTGCGCCAGGACCACGGTCCTTCCCTGGCGTAGAGCGTCCTCATAGAGAAACAGTTCGTCGATGGGCAAACCTTTGGTCTGCGCGTCTTCCAGCGCGCCACCCGCGGCAGCGCCGGCGGCTGCACCTCCGAGCAGGCCAGCGGCGATGATTCCCACCGTCAACACCGGGCCGACTCCGGGGAGCAGCACAGGAGCCGCTGTACCCAGGAAAACGCCGCCCGATCCGCCGATGGCGGCGCCCACAACGCTCCCGACCGCCGTGCCCATGCCCGGCTGTTCGGTCGCCATGGTGGGCACTTCGGCCAACTGCTTTTCGGAGGTAGCCGGGGTCAGTACGCTGATGTCTTCAGTTCCAATGCCTTCCGCCCGCAGGCGCTGATGCGCTTGCTCGGCGGCTGAGCGCGAGGTGAATACTCCCACCACAGTCTTCATCGTGTTCTCCTTCTATCAAGCGGCATAACCCGGGGTCTGCTGCTTCACACCAAGGTGGCCTTCGAACCACATGCGCGCCAAGCGCGCAACTTCTTCCATCTTGCCTGGCTCTTCGAACAGATGGGAAGCGCCGGGAATGATCTCAAGCCGCTTTTCGCAATGCAGGTGACGCATGGCCTCGCGGTTGAGCTCGAGCACGGCAACATCGTCGCCACCGACGATCAGCAGGGTGGGCGCTTGCACGCGCTCCAAAGAATCCCCAGCCAGGTCCGGGCGCCCGCCGCGCGATACGATGGCGGCGACCTGGGGGAGTTCGGCAGCGGCTACCAGCGCAGCCGCCGCTCCGGTGCTGGCACCAAAGTAGCCGATGTTCAGATCGGCAGTATCGGGATTCTCTTCCAACCATTCGGTGGCGTGGATGAGCCTAGTGGAGAGCAGGTCTATGTCGAAGCGCAAGGCCGCAGTCTCAAGGTCAGCCATTTCCTCCCTAGGGGTGAGCAGGTCGAGGAGCAGAGTGGCCAGCCCGGCTTCCTGCAGCACGCCCGCGACGTAGCGATTCCGCGGGCTGTGCCGGCTGCTGCCACTGCCGTGCGCGAACAAGACAACTCCCCGCGGACTGCTGGGAAGGCTCAGCTCGCCCTCCAGTTCCACGTTGCCGGCAGAGATCACCACTTCCTGGGAGTCACGCATTGCCATCTTCGTTTCTCCCGGCGGGCGGCACCAATGACTCAGGCACTCAGCCGCTCGCTCGAGTCAGCCTAGATCCTTAACTTGGATGCGGGCAGCCGCTCCGGGAGCTTGTCCGGCAACCCTACACCGAAACGTCAGAGGAACAGAATGTCAGAAGGTCGGGCCGCCGGACTTGACTGGGCACCGCAGGACGCCTGGTGGGCTGCCGAACGAACGAGCACCATTGAGTGGGCGGCGGACAACCATCCCCTGCCGCCCCGGCACCTATAATGAAAAGGTGCCCCTACACATCCGGTCAGTACAGCAGGTTCGCGGCAGGGGTCTATAGCTCCATGAACAAGGGGTTCATACGGCGGATTTCAGTCGCGCTGCTACTGCTGCTGAGCGCGTCGCTCAGCGCGCAGCAGGTGCTGCTGCCCGGCAAACGGGATTCGGTGCGCTTCGCCATCATCGGCGACAGCGGCACGGGAGGCAGCGCGCAGTACCTTATTGCCCGGCATCTTGCCGAGTACTACCAGAAGTACCCCTTCGAATTCGTTCTCATGCTGGGCGATAACATCTACGGGGGTAAGCAGCCCAAGGACTATCAAAAGAAGTTCGAGGTCCCCTACAAGCCCTTGCTCGACGCGGGCGTAAAGTTCTATGCCGCGCTCGGCAACCACGACGATCCCAATCAGCGCTTTTACAAGCAGTTCAACATGCACGGCGAGCGCTATTACACCTTCACCCCGAGGCGCGGCGTGCGCTTTTTTGCTTTGGACAGCAATTACATGAGGCCCGATCAGTTGAAGTGGGTGGAAGAACAGCTCTCCAAGTCGGACAGCGAGTGGAAGATTTGTTTTTTCCACCACCCGCTGTACTCATCTGGCAAGCGGCACGGGTCGGACGAGGAACTGCGCAAGGTGCTGGAGCCGTTGTTCATCAAGCACGGCGTGAGCGCGGTGTTCGCCGGTCATGAGCATTTGTACGAGCGGCTGAAGCCGCAGAAAAACATCTACTACTTCACCGTGGGCTCTTCCGGCAAGTTGCGGCGCGGGAATATCCGCACCACGGAGCTGACCGCCCGCGGTTTCGACACCGGCTACTCGTTCATGCTGGTGGAGATTGCGGGAGAGTTGATGCACTTCCAGACCATCAGCGGCGAGGGCCTGACGGTGGACTCCGGCACCCTTCCGCGTCTGGAGCCGCAGACTGCCACCGCCGCCACCGGCAAGTAGCTGGTTTGTGGCGCGCATCGTTATCAGAAGGCCCGGCGAGAGCCGGGCCTTCTGTTTTTGCCTCGCGAGTTTGGGATGAGCAATCCGAAAGCTTGTGGTCTGCTTTATGCTCTATCTGTTTCACGGCGAGCCCAAGGGCGCTGTCAGAGCCTCCGAGCGGCGATCACATGCGAATTCTTGTTGTAGAAGACGAGAAAAAGGTGGCGGCTTTCATCCGGCGAGGACTGGAACAGGAGCACTATGCGGTTGATGTGGCGGCAGACGGCGAGAGTGGCGCACACCTGGGGGAAAGCATTGACTATGATCTGGTCGTCCTCGACCTGATGCTGCCAAAGCTCTCCGGCACAGAGGTGCTGCGGCGCCTGAGAGGAAAAAAGCCGACTCTGCCGGTGCTGGTGCTAACGGCCAAAGGCGCCGTGGAAGACCGGGTGGCGGGCCTGGATTTGGGCGCCGATGACTACCTGGTGAAGCCGTTTGCGTTCGCGGAACTCTCCGCACGGGTGCGGGTGCTGTTGCGCCGCGGCAAGCGCGAAGCCACAGAACTGCGGATGGCCGATCTGAGGTTGGACACGGCCACGCGCCGCGTCTCTCGTGCGAGGCGCAAGATCGAATTGTCGAGCAAGGAGTTCGCGCTCCTGGAATTCCTGTTGCGCAATGCGCGGCGGCCGGTGACCCGCACCATGATTATTGAGCACGTCTGGGACATCCATTTCGACAGCGTGACCAATGTAGTCGACGTGTACGTCAATTATCTGCGTAACAAGATCGACAAGGGCTTTTCCCCGCAACTGATCCACACCGTGCGCGGCGTGGGATACATTCTGACGGATGAAATCCGGTGAAGCCGCTCGGCCTGCGCGCAAAGCTCAGCATTTTCTACGCCGCCCTGTTTGCGCTGGTGCTGAGTGCCTTTGGAGCGATCTCGTATCGCACTCTCGCCATCCGGCTGGACGCTGCCATCAATCAGGAACTGGAGGAGATGGCCGCCGGCCTCAGAGGGTACCTGGAGTTCCGGGACGGCGGGCCTGCGTTGGTTTACAACGCGGAGGAACCTGAGGAGGCCAACTTTGTCCGCAGCGCTGGGCGCTACCTGCAGATTTACGACGTCAACGGTGGACGCCTGTTGTATCAGTCAGCGGACCTGGAGGTGCTCAACTTGGAGCTTTCACCCGATGAGGTCCAGAGCGCGGTGCGCAATCTGGGGCTGGATGAGGTGGTCAGTGAGCAGGTGAGGCTGCGTTTTCACAACACCATGATCAAGCCCGACGCGCAGCACACCTATCTGATGCGACTGGGCGCGTCCCTTGCTCCGGAGCTTACGGCCCTGGAAGAGTTCCGGCGAATCTTGCTGTTGATCGTACCCGGAGGTGTGTTGCTGGCGGCGCTTGGCGGATGGTTCATGGCCCGCATCGCTCTGAAGCCAGTGGATGAGCTGCGAGCGGCCGCGCACCAGATCAGCATTTCACGGCTCGATCGCCGGCTTCCGCTGCGCGGTACCACGGACGAGCTGGACCGTCTGGCAGAAACCTTCAACCAGGTGTTCGTCAGGCTGCAAGAGGCCGTTGAGCAGATGAAGCAGTTCACCGCCAGCATTTCCCACGAATTGCGCACGCCGCTGACAGCCATGCGCGGCGAGGCCGAGGTCGCGCTCTTGTCGGATTACAGCCGGGAGGAGTATCGCCGCGTCCTGGCCAGCCAGCTCGAGGAATTCGAAAGATTGAATCGGCTGGTCAACGAGCTGCTGACCCTGGCCAGGGCTGAAGCAGGGGAAATCCATCTGGCGCGCGACCCCGTGGACCTGGCGGCCCTGGTGAGATCGGCGGTGGAACTGCTGGGACCGGTTGCCGCCGAGCGGAAGATCTCGCTGCAGGTGGAAGCCGGTGGCACGGTTGAAGTCAGCGGCGACCAAGGTTGGCTCGAACGCCTGGTGCTGAACCTGCTGGACAATGCCATCAAGTTCACTGACCGGGAGGGCAGCGTCCGGCTTGCAGTCCATTCCAACGGAAACGAGGCCGTATTGGAAGTGCGCGATACCGG
>DASYTX010000267.1:0-1572 GCA_036001865.1 Terriglobales bacterium | reverse complement strand
CTCCGTCTTGCTCAAGCAGGAAAGGATCGAGCGAGATCCCCACGAACGCCGGCGCGATGATCGCGCCATATGGGAGGTAGATGGTTATGGCCGGTCCACTGGATGGCCGCTGCATCCTGGTCGTCGAAGATGAAGCGGCTGTGTCATTGATGGTAGCGCACCTGACGGGCGAGGCCGGCGCGACGGTGATGGGACCCATAGCCGACGCAGCGACGGCGCTCACGCTGGTTGAGACCGAAGCAGTCGATTGCGCGGTCCTGGACTATAAGCTTATCGACGGCACGTCACTGCCCGTCGCCGATGCCCTATTGGAGCGCGGCGTGCCGTTTCTCTTTGCCAGTGCTTATGATCCGGCTGCCATTGCCCCCGGTTTGCCTGGGTGCCCCGCGTGGACAAGGTCTATGTGCCGGAGCGCCTGTTGCAGACGATCGTGGCAGTTTGCGAGCGAGCGCAGTCGTCGGCGCCATAGTGAACGCTGCCAAAGACCGAGGGTGCTGGACAAGGCTGCGGCGCTCGGGCATCGCCTTCGGGTTTGCCTTGAGCGACTACTGACGGACGAAACCCGGCCCAAAATGACATCTCCCGGAGCTGCGGTCCCCAAACCGCTGCTCCGGGAGATGCCGAACTGGAAGAATGAGAAGTCTGGCGCCGGAGCGCCGCGACGACTACTACTTCTTCTTCGCCGTCTTGCGGACCGAGCGCTTGCGCGCCGGAGCGGCCTTCTTGGTGGCCTTCTTCGCGCGCTTCTTGGTCGACTTCTTCTTCATAGCCATAACAGGACTCCTGAGTTTGTGGTCGTGCGCGGCAGCGCACGCGCGCCGCCACGGCTTTTCCACTACGCCCAGAAGATTAATAAACCTTTACCACGGAGAGGGAATTCCAACGGGAAGATGGACTTCGCCCCGCGCGTTGCGGCTCCGCTGGAGCCCGCAGCACAACCGTCGCGGGCATTCGAATCTGCCGGTGGTGTCTGGTTTACAGCCTGATGACAGGTTGATAATGTCCGCGCGCCCCAGCGGGGCGGCGCGGCATCGGGGTGGCCTGCATGAAAATTCTCACCGGCAACAGCAATCGGCCTCTGGCCGAGGCGATGGCGGCCTATCTCAACCTGCCGCTGACGCAGGCCAGCATCCGCCGCTTCTCCGACATGGAGGTGTTCGTCGAGATCCAGGAGAACATCCGCGGCGAAGACGTGTTCGTGGTGCAGTCCACCTCCTACCCCGCCAACGACAACCTGATGGAGCTGCTGGTCTGCATCGACGCGCTGAAGCGCAGCTCCGCCCATCGCATCACCGCGGTCCTCCCCTACTACGGCTACGCCCGCCAGGACCGCAAATCCGGCCCGCGCACGCCGATCTCGGCCAAGCTGGTGGCCAACCTGATCACCGTCGCCGGCGCCAACCGCGTGCTCACCCTCGACCTGCATGCCGGCCAGATCCAGGGCTTCTTCGACATCCCGACCGACAACCTGTTCGCCTCGCCAGTGATGGTGCGCGACATCCGCGAGCGTTTCGATCTCGGCAAGGTGATGGTCGTGTCGCCGGACGTCGGCGGCGTCGTGCGCGCGCGCGG
>DASYTX010000266.1:0-5501 GCA_036001865.1 Terriglobales bacterium | reverse complement strand
ATCCCAAACCGCCTCGCCGCCCGGCGCTGGCTTCGACCGCCCCGGGCAAGAAGCGCAAGACGTCGGCGGCGGTGACCGGCTGGAGCGTCTCGAGGGCAGCACTGTCCAACCAGGCGACCGTCGCGCCGCTGGTCTCAATCGAAACTGGAGTGCGAGTCGCCGTCACCACGACCGTCTCCGAGGCGCCTGCAACTGCGAGCTGCGCGGTCACGGTGGCACTGTTGCGCACTACGACGGCAACGTTCTGCGGCTTGAAGCCGGTGGCTAGTACGCCGACGGTGTAAGAGCCTTCAGGCACGTCTGGAAACACAGCCAAGCCTCGAGCAGAAGTGGTCTGAACGGATATGGAAGTCCCGCCGCGGTACAGGCCCACGCGCGCGCCGGCGACGGTGGCCGAATCGGGATCGAGCACCTGGACGCGCAGCTCGGCCGCAAACGCGAGAGAAGCCAGCAGGGAAAAAAGAAAGGTCGAAAGAAACTGACGGGGAGACCGCATAACAATCCTCCTTTTCACGCGAAAGGGGTTGTTGGTGGCGGTTCGCGCCGGTCTCCTGGCTTAGCGAGCTTGCTTGTGAGGCGGCCTTCCCGCTGATGGCAGTGGCCGATCTCGGTCTCGCTTACAGTTGCGCGGCAGCGCGGGATTCTCACCCGCTTCCCAGCTTCCGTCGAGCGACGGAAGCGCGCGAACCTAATTTTCCAAAGAGCAAGAAGCGGATGGAACTTTAATGGCGAACGCGTGGAATGTCAATGCGGGACACCCACGCAACCACGACCGTGATTGCCGGCGTGGGCGGAGCGCACAGATCCTTCGCTACGCTTTGCTTCGCTCAGGATGACACCTTCGAGAGTGGCAGGGCGCTGAGGATAACCACAAACGAAACGAAGGTCGCCGGCCCCGCAGGCCTGAAGGCCTGCGCCACCCTTTAGGGAATGCGCTGCACATTGGCCTCCGCGAACTCCCTGATGCGATCCAGGGTCGCCTGCATCTCCTGGTGATAGCGCTCGACTGCCTGGCTATCTGCCTCTGGCGGCACGTGAATCAGCCGGCTGATGCGCACCAGCGCTCGCGAAAATGGCTTGGGGACCATGAACTGATCCCAAGTATTCAGCACCCAGGCGTTTTCCAGCGCGATATGGAAGCACATGATGGGCATGCGGGTGTTGCGCGCCAGCAGCACGGGGCCTGGTTTTGCGACGTAGCGCGGCCCGCGTGGCCCGTCGATGGTGAAGGCCACCGTCTGCCCGGCCTCAATTTCGCGGTGCATGCCCAGCAGCGCCCGCACTGCGCCACGCGAGCTGGAGCCACGCACCGCCGAGTATCCGAACTTCTCGATGATGCGGGCGATGTACTCGCCGTCGAAGCTGCGACTGGTCATCACCGCGATCTGCCGCGAGCGGAAATGCCAGGTGGCGACGAACACGCAGCGGTGCCAGAAAACGTAAATCGCCGGACGGAGATTGCCGCTTGGCGGCCCGCCCTCCTCGATCGACACCGACCACCGCAGCGAAGGACAGATGAGCCGGATGAGCAGGAACCCCACCCAGCTCGCCAGCCAGATCAGGAAACGCTGCCAGACGGTATGTTCCCGCACGGTTTCGGTTGGTTCGGCGGGTATGGCGGGTGCGGAGGAGTCCACGTGGTGATTTTAGCGGAGGTGGCTCGCCCCTACGGGACTTCTCACTGGCCTCCGATCACCCAACGCTGAAGCGCTGGGCTAAGTAAAGGCGTGCCTACGGCACGGAGTGTGCAGTCTTCACCTGTGCGCAAGTCCGAGAAGAGCGGCGGTGAAGGTAGGGATGCTTCGCTTCGCTCAGCATGACAAGGGTGGCGACGCACGCCTGGATGATTGCTACCCCAGCTTCTCTTTCAACTTCTCGTAGGTGGTCTCCAGGTCTTCGGGGAGCACGCGGGTCTCACCGATGGTGGTCATGAAGTTGGAATCGGCCGTCCAGCGGGGCAGCACGTGCATATGGATGTGCCCGGCCACACCGGCGCCTGCCGCCTTGCCGATGTTCATCCCGACATTGATCCCCTCCGGCTGGTATGCCGCTCGCAACACACTCTCCATGTGCTGGGTCAGCGACATCATCTCCTGGGCAGCGGGCGCTGCCAGCTTCGCCAACTGGTCCACATGGTCGTAGGGCGCGATCATCACGTGTCCGGAGGTATAGGGAAAGGTGTTGAGCATGACGAAGCAGTGCAGCGCGCGATGCACGATGTACACCTTGCGGTCGTCACCCGCCTTCAGGACCTCACAGAAGAGGCACCCTGGCATCTTCTCCGCCGAGAGGAGATAGGCATACCGCCAGGGCGTGAACAGGTAGTCCATGCCAAGGGAGAGTAGCAAATTGCCGGCACCAAACCGAGGCCTCCACCGGCAAACCGCGCGGGGCGCGTTTCACCCCTTTCCAAATGATTCCCGGTCCCGGACACCTGCTCCAGCAGGGCTTGTACCTTTGTGGAAAACCTGCCAGCCGCTGTTTGACACTGTTTGCGAGCGATTGCTATAGTCGAGGGGTCGCTTTGGCGCGCCAGCGCGCCAAGAGATCCGGCCGCTGGGTTTCCAAGCCTGCTGTTCGCGATCCCCATCTGAGTTCTCGAACGTCGCAAGTTGGCGTGTGCGGGTAGAGGACGGTGGCCAAGTATATCGGCTCAAAGGCAGCCAGCCGCGAACGCTCTCTCGTTCGGCGTGCCATTGGGCTCAAGAGCAACTTTGTTGGAAGAAACCACAGTCCGCAGCCCGGCCCCCGAGGCACCTTCTTCCGAGGCCGGCTCCCCTGAGCCTCCCCAGCCTTCTGCCGCCCCGGCGGAGACGTCCACGCCCAGCCCAAAATCCACCTACGAGCGGCCCACCGCGGGTCCTACTCGTAAAGAAAAAGAGAACATGGAAGATTTCGCAACCGCACTGGAAACTTTCACCGCTGAAACCGAGGCCCTTGCCGAAAACCGCACTCTTAAAGGCACTGTCCTGAAGATCACTCCTACCCACGTTGTCGTCGACATCGGCTACAAGTCCGAGGGCCTGGTGCCCATCGCCGAACTGCAGGACGAAAGCGGCAACGTCAAAGTTAATCCCGGGGACGAAATCGGCGTGATGGTGCAGCACGGCGAGCACGAAGAAGGGTACATCCTGCTCTCGCACCAGAAGGCGCAACGCCTGCTCGTCTGGGACGACATCGAACGCGCCTACAACGAGAAAAAGCCCATGCGCGGCCGGGTGGTGGAGCGCGTCAAGGGCGGGCTGTCCGTCGATATCGGCGTGCGCGCCTTCCTGCCGGGCTCGCAAGTGGACGTGCGCCCAGTGCGCAACCTCGACGCCCTAAAGGGCCAGGAGTTCGAGGTCCGCGTAGTCAAGCTGAACAAGAAACGCGGCAACGTGGTGGTCTCGCGCAAGCAGCTCCTGGAAGAGGAGTTGACGGAGAAAAGGTCGAAGACACTTGATCAGTTGCAGGAGGACGCCGTCCTCACCGGAGTAGTCAAGAACCTGACCGACTATGGCGCCTTTGTCGACCTCGGCGGCATTGACGGCCTGCTGCACATCACCGACATGTCCTGGGGACGCCTTACCCACCCGCGCGACCTGGTCAATGTGGGCGACGAGATCCACGTCAAGGTCCTCAAGTACGACAAAGAGAAGCAGCGCGTCTCGCTCGGTTTCAAGCAGCTCACTCCCGACCCCTGGCTGGATGCCGCGCACCGCTATCCCGTAAGTGCGCGCGTTAAGGGGCGCGTCATCAGTGTGACCGACTACGGCGCCTTCATCGAGCTGGAGCAGGGCATCGAGGGTCTGGTGCACGTCAGCGAGATGACCTGGTCGAAGCGCACCAAGCATCCCTCCAAGCTGGTGAGCGTGGGCGACCAGGTAGAGTGTGTGGTGCTCAACGTCAATCCCACGGAGCGCCGCATCTCGCTCGGCCTGAAGCAGCTCGAGGCCAATCCCTGGGAGACGCTGCATGAGCGTTACCCCAACGGCACGGTGGTCGAGGGCCGGGTGCGCAACCTTACCGACTTCGGCGCCTTTGTCGAGATCGAGGATGGCATCGACGGGCTGGTACACGTCAGCAATATGAGCTGGACCAAGCGCGTCAAGCATCCCTCTGAAGTGTTGAAGAAGGGCGAGCGAGTCAAGGCCGTCGTCCTGGGGATCGATCCTGACCAGCGCCGCCTCTCGCTCGGCATCAAGCAGCTTCAGCCTGATATCTGGGAAACCTTCTTCTCCAGCCACCGCATCGGCGACGTCCTCCGCGGCAAGGTGCTACGCGTGGCCAGCTTTGGCGCCTTCGTCGAGCTGGCTGACGGGGTAGAAGGTCTGTGCCACAACTCCGAGGCCGTCGACGAGCACAGCGCGCCGGTCAAGCTCCAACCGGGGAGCGAGTACGACTTCAAAATCATCAAGATGAACCCGGAGGAGAAGAAGGTCGGCCTCAGCTTGCGCGCCGTTGGCGCCGAGGCCAGCCGCCAGGACGTCGAGGCCTACAAGCACCCCGCCTCCAGCGCCACTTCCACTATCGAAGAGCTGATGAGCTGGAAGCGCGCCGGCAGCGACGAACGGTAGACTCCGCTAGCCCCCTGAGGCTCAGCAGGCCGCCCAATGTGGCGGCCTGTTTCGTTCTGCAGTCTGTTCGCGTTACTGCAACCGGCGCTTACTTGTCGATCTTCAAATTGATGGTGACGTTGCTGCGGCTGTCGAATGCGCTCAGGGTCTTGGTGCCGCTCTTGCGGCCCTTGTGTTCGGCGTAGATCTCATAATCGACGTTGGGCGAGAGGCCGTGGAAGCGATATTGGCCGCTGGCATCGGTAATAAATGTCTTCACCGCCAACGACTTGGTGTTCTGCAGATAGACCACGGCATCGGCCAGCGGGGCGTCGGACTTGTCCATTACTGTGCCGCTGACTGACCGCGGCTGCGAACCCTGGGTGCGATCATCCCGCTGCCCCAAAGCCAGCCCGGCCAGCAACAGTACCACCCCGGCAATGACGGCTGCTCTTCTCAATATCCCCCCTAAGGCCAGCAAAAACAGCAGGTTGCAAAGGCTGGCTCGGTTGGGCTGCTACTCTGTTAGATGCAGACCGATGTCCACGCGCTCGTCATTTTCCACGTGAACTTTGACTTCGGGCTTGGGGTTGTTCCCCTTAATGTCGGCCCAGACCAGGTAATCGGCCTTGCCCGCGGGCACGCGCTGTGCGAACTCTCCGCGGCGATCGGAAACCAGTTCCCAACGCGCCTTTTTGTCTTCCGCGCGCCGGATCTTCACTTTTACGCCCTGCGCAGGGCGGTCGTCGGCCCGGTACACGGTCCCAAAAATCAGGGCGTAGGGCTTATGGTTGATGTCTTTTGCGGCAACCGCCGTCGCAGAGAGGGTCAGCAGGCAAGCGAGCAGCAGCGGCCGCAGCATTCCGCTTTGCCGCCTAGCCCTCATCCTCCTTCTCCTCTTCCTCTTCTTCCTCTTCTTCTTCTTCCTCCGCCACCCGGTTCAGTTCCAGGGGGTTGGCGGTGACC
>DASYTX010000265.1:0-4449 GCA_036001865.1 Terriglobales bacterium | reverse complement strand
GAGCGAGTGAAAGTCCGCCCCGCTACGCCTGCCGACATTCCCGCGATGCTTGCCCTGGAGCGCCATGCGGCCACGGCGGCGCACTGGCGTGAGGATGACTACGGCCGCATCTTTGCCGCGTCTGAGGGCACGACCCGCATTGCTCTGGTGATCGAAGAAGAGCAGGTCGTGGGTTTCATCGTGGCGAGAGCAGTGGGCGAGGAGTGGGAGATCGAGAACGTTGCCGTCGCCGGGCAGGCGCGCCGGCGCGGCCTGGGAACGCGGCTGCTTGGCGAATTTCTGGATTTCGCCCGCAACTCGGGCGCGCGCGCGGTTTTTCTCGAGGTGCGCGAGTCGAATCTGGCGGCGCGAGCTTTATATGAGAAGTGGGCGTTCGAGGAGACCGGGCGGCGAAAGGACTATTACCGCGAGCCTGAAGAAGATGCCTTGATTTACAAATTCGACTTCCCGCAGGCCGCTGCCGAAAGCCGTTGAAGGGCGCGGAATCGTGTGATAGCGTACTGCGTCAGATTGCCCGAGGAGGTCTTCTGGATGGATTCTGTTCGGGATCAGCTCATGGCCAGCCACGAAGAATTCCGCCGATTGGCCCAAGAACATTCGCAACACTCGCAGCGCCTGGAAGCGCTAGTCCAAAAAAGGTTCCTGACCGAAGACGAAAAGCTGGAAGAGGTCCGTTTGAAAAAGCTCAAGCTGCGCCTGAAGGACCAAATGGAGGCGATTGAGCAGCAGTACAAGCGCGACCACCAGGTAGCCTAATCTCACCCATTTCTCCGGCTTTCGCCGCGTGCGGGGAATTGTTTTGATTTTCCGCCGAGCGATTCTGATCCCGGCGGCGGCTCCCTACCCCGATATAATGAAGATTTACCCATGGTTCGTGACGGGCTCTATTACGCGCTGGCGCTGGTGGGGGCGGCTGTCGTGCTGGGCGGGCTGGCAGGTCCGTGGTATGCGGCTCCGCCCATGCTGCTGGCCTTGTTCTTCCTGTGGTTCTTTCGCGATCCCGAACGCGCCGTTCCTGCCGAGCCCGGCGCCATCGTGTCGCCGGCGGACGGCAAGGTCACCTCGATCAGCACTCAGGAACTGGACGGCTGGCCACGTACCCGGGTCAGCATCTTTCTTAATGTCTTCGATGTGCACGTAAACCGCTCGCCCATTGCCGGCGTAATCCGTGGTGTGGAGTACCGCAAGGGACAGTTCCGCAATGCCATGGGAGAAGTCTCGTCGGAACTGAACGAGCAGAACGTGGTTACTGTGGAAGGCGAGGACCAGGCGGTGATTTTCAAGCAGATCGCCGGGATCCTGGCGCGGCGCATTGTGTTTAGCAAACGAGTTGGCGATATTGTCAGGCGCGGCGAGCGCGTGGGTCTGATCAAATTCGGCTCGCGCGTGGACGTAATCTTCGATTCGGCGGCCGAGCTTAACGTAAGGCTGGGCGAGCGAGTACAGGGCGGGTCCACCGTGTTGGCACACATGCCTGTAATGAGCGTCGCCGAGCCGGTCGCGGCGGGGGCGCAGCACGCCAGCGGAGGCCAATCGTGAACGCGCAACAGTTGCCGCTGCCCGGACACGAGCGCCGTCATCCGCGCTTCCGCAAGCGAATGCATTTGCTGCCGTCACTGTTCACGGCGGGCAACATCCTGCTAGGCTACGCCGCGATTTCGCAAGCCATGCAGGGGTCGGTCAGCGAGGCTTGGCGGTTTGACAACGCCGCCAAGGCCATCGGCTTCGCTATCGTCCTCGATATCCTCGACGGCCGCATCGCGCGCATCACGCACACCACCAGCGACTTCGGCCGGGAACTGGATTCCCTCGCCGACGTGATCACCTTCGGCGTGGCGCCCGCGCTGCTGGCTTGGATGTGGGGCTTCCGCTTGCTGCCACCGCTTTACGATCCCGAGCTGCGCACGACGCTGGTGCGGCTGGGGTTCATCGCCACGTTTGCGTTCATGATTGCGGGGGCGGCGCGGCTGGCGCGCTTCAACATCCAGGTGAACCCGCAGCCGTCGAACCCGGGAAGGCCGGGCAGGAAGTATTTTGTCGGCATGCCCATCCCGGCGGCCGCCGGCGTGGTGGCGGCGGTGATCCACTTTGCCCGCGGCAACCCGATCACGCAGTGGTGGACGGCGGCGCTTTGGCTGCTGCTGCTGCTGTCAGCTTCGTTCTTGATGGTCAGCACCTGGCGGTTTTACAGCTTCAAGGACATTGACCTGCGCGCCCAACGGCCCTTCCGCGTGTTCGTGCTGGTGGCGCTGACGTTTGCCGCGATCGTGCTGTTCTCGCGCTATGTCCTGTTCCTATTGGCGCTGACCTACATGCTGTCCGGCGTGCTGGTGCGGCTGTTCTACATCGTGCGTCACCGCTGCGCCGCGGCGGCTTTGGCCGAGGCTTCGCAACCCCAATGAGTCCGAGAGAGAAATCGATTTCGCCTGCACGGCCGCAACTGGAAGAAAACCTCTACCGGGTGGCCATTGTGGGCGCAGGCACGCTCAAAGGGAAGGAACTGAAGGAGGTGCTCGAGGACCGGCACTTTCCTGCAATTGATACCAAGTTGCTCGATGATGACGAATCCCTTGGGCAACTGGAGTCTGTGGGCGACGAGGCCACCTTCATCCAGCGGGTGAGCGCGCAGAGCCTGCAGCGCGTGGATTTTGCTTTTTTCGCCTCGGAAGAGAGCTTCACGCGCCGCCATTGGGAAATAGCCCGGGATGCTGGCGCCCTGGTTGTGGACCTCTCCTACGTGCTGGAAGACGAGCCGCAGAGCATCGTGCGCGCGCCCTGGGTGGAAGGCGAGCTAGAAAGCAGTGCGGGTCTGCGCCCGCCCGCCGACCTGGACTGCCGGTCGGTGGTGATTGCACATCCGGCAGCGGTCGTACTGGCGCTGTTGTTGCTGCGCGCCCAGCGTTTGGGCAGAGTGCGGAGCACGATCTGCACGGTCTTTGAGCCGGCGTCAGAGCATGGGCGCCGCGGCATGGACGAGTTGCACGAACAAACGGTCAACCTGCTCTCATTTCAGCAGCTGCCGACCGGTGTGTTCGATTCGCAAGTTGCTTTCAACCTGCTGGCCCGCTACGGGGAGAAATCACATCCCACGCTGCAAAGCGTGGAGCGCCGCGTGCTGTCACACCTGGAGAAGGTCACCTATGGCCACCTGGCGCTGCCGGCGTTGACACTGGCGCAGGCGCCAATTTTCCACTCCCACGTGTTCAACATCTATCTGGAGCTGGAGGCGCCGGTGGCGGTCAGCGACTTCACCCAGGCGCTGGATGGGGAGCATGTGGTCATCGCGCGCCTGGCCGAGGACTCGCCCGACAACGTGAATGCCGCCGGGCAGGATGACATCCTGGTGTCGGTCCGCCGTGATGCCCGCCAGGAGAATGGCTTCTGGCTGTGGGCGGCGGCGGACAACTTGCGGGTTGCCGCCATCACCGCCGTGGATTGCGCGGCCGCCCTGGCACGTATGCGATCCAAAGGGCCCATTCAGTGAGGCGATTTGTAGTCGGGCTGTGCGCAGTGGCGCTGTCCGTGGGTGTGTGCGGCTGCGGCTATCGCACCGCTGGCCGCGCCGACCGGCTGCCACAGACGGTGCGCACGATTGCTGTCCCCGGTTTCGAAAACAAGACGACCACTTACCGCATCGAGCAGATCCTTACGGCTGCCGTGGTGCGGGAGTTCATCACCCGGACGCGCTACCGTGTGGTGCATGACGCCACCGATGCCGCCGACGCAACCCTGCGCGGCACGGTCACCTCCACGCAG
Organism: Terriglobales bacterium; assembly: GCA_036001865.1. GTDB lineage: Bacteria > Acidobacteriota > Terriglobia > Terriglobales > Acidobacteriaceae > DASYTX01. The sequence continues at coordinate 693 of DASYTX010000265.1, read as the reverse complement.
CTTGCGCCGGTGACCTACGATTCGCAGACTGGGCGGGCGTCATCGGCCATCATCATCGTGAACATGAAAGTTTCGCTGGTGGACCGCAACGGCAAGGTGCTGTTCGAGAACCAGAACTATTCCTTCCGCGAGCAGTATCAGATCTCGCGCGAGATCTCGAGCTTCTTCGAGGAGGAATCGCCGGCCATCGAACGGCTGTCCCAAGACTTTGCGCGCACCCTGGTCAGCAACATCCTGGAGGGCTTCTGATGCCGAGTAGCTTCGCGCCCGCCGAGCGCTTCGTCACCGAGGTGAAGCAGCGCAAGCTGCGCCCGGCATACGTCTTCGTCGGGGACGAAGTGTTCTTCCGTGACCGCTGTCGGGAGGCGCTGCTCGAGCACTTGGTGCCTCGGGAGCTGCGCGAATTCAGCTTTTACGAGGCGGACCTTGCCGAGGCCGAGCTGGCGGAAGTCCTGAACCGTGCGCGTACGCCATCGCTGATGGCGCCCTTCCAGGTCTTCTTCATTCGCAATGTAAAGCTGCTGTACGGCCGGGGCTCGCACCAGGAAGAGTTCGAGGCGATTGAGGAGTATCTCAAGGACCCGAACCCCGATGCGGTGCTCATCTTCCTCGCCGACCACATCAGCATCCCCGCCGACCCGCGACGTATGGAATTGTCCGACCGCGATCGCTACGAGCGTATTCGCGAGACCT
>DASYTX010000264.1:0-11274 GCA_036001865.1 Terriglobales bacterium | reverse complement strand
TTGGAAACGCGGCCGGCAACGTAGGCGTCATACAGTTCGCTGCCCAGCATATTGCCTAGGCGTTCGGTCGTGAAGGCGAATCGCTCTCCGGTGGCGCGGAAACCGTCCGCCAGCAGCCTCGGCAGCGCCGAGTAATGCCGTGCGTTGACCTCGTAGTCGCGATGCATCACCAGAAAGTCCACCATCTGCATGTACTCGCGATAAGTGAACGCGGTCTGCTCTTCTACGTCCTCGCGCTGCAGAGTATATAAGGCGTAAAGGTCGGCTTCGCGCGTTGCCGGACGCGCCGGATAGAGGACGCGCGACCCAAAGTAGCCGAGCGCATGCTCCAGAACAGCGGTATAGAAGATCTCCTCTGGCGCGGATTCCGCGTCACTCTTTGAGGTTCCATTGCCGTGCCCGGCACCGCGACAGGCGTAATGCACGAAGCGCGCAGCTTCCTCCGCCACGCCCACCATCTGGAAGTCGCTCACGAACAGAGCGTTCATCCGTGGGACGTAATGACTCCCCTGCGACTGCAATCGCGCCATCACTTGTCTGAACTCGTCATTCACCGCGCCTTTGCGCGCCAACAGCTTGCGCATGGCCTCTTCGGAGCCGCGGCTGTAGACCTCCGGCAGCATGTCCACCAGATAGCGCGGCTGCGTGCCGTTCTGGGACGCGTAGGAATCGATGTTGAGAAAGCGTGAGAAGGCACTGATCAGGTTGTAGATCGTGGGCGCCAAATCGACCATCGCGGCCCGCTCCTGCCGCCAGCGCTCTATGCACAGCCGGTAGCTCTCGTATTTCTCCAGGGGCGTGGCATTGAACACGCAAACCACATCGCGCGCCACCCGCACCGCTTCCACGTGCTCGTGGCGCTCTCCCGCTGCACGCCAGTACAGGCTGTCAACATTCTGCAGCACGGTCAGAATGCGGGCTTGGGGCAATCGCGAGCGCAGTAGCCCAGGAATGTGATTGGGCGCGAGGTGCGACTCGCCAAACAGCGTCACCACCGCCGCCTGTGGATGCTGCTCGTGGATGTCCGCGATTTTTGCCGCGGCATGGCGGTCACGCGCCACGATTTTGCGCAGGTCGTCGCGCGGCATGCAGTCCAGACCGTACACCGCCAGCGCGTGCCGGCGGGCGCTCTGCAGCAGCTCCAGGAAGGGCTCCCAGGCGTAGCCCCAGTCCAGGTCATAGCGGATGCGCTCGCGCAGTTCCTCATCGTCGATGTCGCCGGCCATCCACTCATCGAGGATGTGCTGGTCACGGGCGAAGACCGTCTCCACCCCCAGCACCACCGGGCGTCCGCCACGCGCTATTTGCTCCACCACCTGCGCCGCGAAACGCTGTGAGGAAGGCAGCGCGTGATAATCGCCGACCAGAACCACGTCTGCGTCGCGCAGCTCCGCTTCCACGTCGGACGGCTGCAGCACCGACTCGTAGTTCTGGAAGGCGTCGCGGAAATCGCGCAGGTATTTACGACGGCCATTCGGGTCGGCAGACTGGATTTCGCGCTGCAGGCTAGCCAGGGCGGCGAGCTGGGCCGCAACGCGGCGACGCGATCGCACTGCCGACGGAGTCCTCATATCTGCGTAAACGGCTCATCATCAGTAAGTTGGGGGAACTTTCCTTGACTTGGTGTGAGCCCCTACCTATGCTCAGTCCTTCCACCGGGCGGGTGGATTCAGACTAGTTGCCACTCTTCTTAGATGCCAGATTACGGACGGCCAGCAGCCCCGGAGAATCTCACCGTCGCCACCACCGGCGCCAGCGGCGCCGCCTTTTTGGTCGAATTGCTGCGTCTGTTGGAGCGCGATGCGCGCGTCACGACCGTGAACTTCATCGCCTCGGACAACGCCCTGCGCGTGCTGGCGGAAGAAATCCGACTGCGCGGCCGCAGCAATCTGGTGAGCCAGCTTCTGGGAAAACCGTCAAAGAAGATTCAACAGCAGCACAATTCCGACATAGGAGCCAACGTCGCCAGCGGCTCCTACCCCACCGCCGCCATGATCGTCATGCCTTGCAGCGTCGGTACGCTGGCGCGCATCGCCAATGGCATCGCCAACAATCTTATTGAGCGCGCCGCCGACGTCTGCCTCAAGGAGCGGCGACCGCTGGTGCTGTGTGTGCGGGAGACGCCGCTGAACAAGATCCATATTCGCAACCTCTACCGCGCCGCCGACGCCGGCGCCACCATCTTTCCACTGATTCCCACTTTCTATAACAAGCCGGCATCGCTCGACGACATGGCGCGCCAGTTCGCCTGCCGCGTGCTGGCCCACATCGGCCTGCCCCAGCCTGACGCCTATCGCTGGAAAGCCTAATCGCGTTCGTATGGCCCGGTCGCCCTCGAGCGGGCCATACCGAGCCGCCTTCTGCATCCCTTTCAGCAACAACGAGCAATTTGACCTCTCGCCCCGCCCTGTACTAGCCTGTCCCTACACTGAGAAAGGAGGTGGTCCGATGTCGAGTTGCGACAGTCATAGTAGATACCACAGTGAGGTGGCTGAGGCTTAGGGCGATCGCTCTAAGTTTTCCTGCATAGCTTCCGGTGGTCATCGGGAGGCGCCGCAGGGGCCACAAGTCCTAGAGTGGACCGCCTCAGGCCAATCCCAACAGCTTACCGGCGACCCGCGAGCTCATAGGACGTGAGCCGCGGGTCGCACTTTTCTGGCGGAACCATCAACCGGCCTCCAACGCCTTCCGGATCACCGCCGCGGCTGGTTCCGCGATCGCAAAGGTCTTCAACTCCTCGCGGCTGATCCAGCGCACCTCCGCCGCATCGCCGCCGGGCCGCAGCTCACCGGCCACCGGACGACAGAGGAAATCAATCAGCACATAGTGAAACCGGGTCTTGCCCTCCGCATCCGGGACAATACGGTCGAAGACCTCGAGCACCTCACCGACCTCGACCGTCAGCCCAGTTTCCTCAAGCGCCTCGCGCTCCGCGCCTTGGCGCAGCGTCTCGCCCAGCTCCAGCACTCCTCCGGGGATAGACCATTCGCCCATCAGCGGCTCGGTGCTGCGGCGCACCACCAGGGCGCGCCCGTTCTGAACGATCACCGCGCCCACGCCTACGATTGGACGATCCGGATAATCTCTCTTCATGACTCGGCGGTTTCGCTGACGGCTAATCGATGAGAGCTGACAGTTCTTGAGAGGAGAAGAACCAGCTCTAGAGCTCATCTCACGTATACCAAGTTGTCATCCTGAGCGACCGAGAATGATCTCCTCGCAGTCTTGGGAGCGGGATGCATCAAAGTACCCGCTTTGCATGCCCACCGCAAGCCGCAGTTCAGGCCTTCGCTCGACATCCTCGGGCTGCCGCGTAATACTGGCCCCTGGCTACTAGCAAGCAGCAACAACCCTCTATGGCCCTTGAAGAATACCGGCGCAAGCGGCGCTTCGAGCGGACGCCCGAGCCTCCGCCCAAAGTGGAAAAGACGGCCAAGCACCGCTTCGTGGTGCAGAAGCACCGCGCCACCCATCTGCACTACGACTTTCGCCTGGAGATGCAGGGCGTGTTGAAGTCGTGGGCCGTGCCCAAAGGTCCATCCCTGGATCCTGCCGACAAGCGCCTCGCCATGCAGACCGAAGACCACCCGGTCTCCTACTACGACTTCGAAGGCATCATCCCTCCTGGCAACTACGGCGCGGGCACCGTGATGGTGTGGGACGTCGGCACATGGAAGCCGCTCGGCGATGCCTCCGACATGCTGAAGAAAGGCAACCTGAAATTCCTTCTTCGAGGCAAAAAGCTGAAGGGGGAATTCGTACTGGCAAAGATGAAGGGCGGCCGCCGCTACAGCAAGGGCAACGAGTGGCTGCTGATCAAGAAGCGCGACCAGTACGCTGTCGATGGGTACGATATCGACCAGTACGACTATTCCGTCCTCACTGGTCGCTCCCTCGACCAAATCACCCGCGATGAAGCCTCGGTCGAGTGGGAGAGCAACCGCAAAAGCGCCGTGCGCCAGAAAGATGCCTGGCTCGCTGGTGCGCTGGCGAAGGTCCGCGGCGCGAGAAAGAAAAGCGCGAAGGACAAGAAGGGGAAATCGAAATCCTCGGCGATCTTCGCGTCCTCGGCGGTAAGACAGTTGCCTTCTTTCGATTTGAGTTCGGTCCCCGGCGCCGTGCGCGCCCCCATGCCCACCACTATCCGGCCCATGCTGGCCACGTTGGTGGACAAGCCCTTTACCGACCCCGAATGGCTCTTCGAGGTCAAGTGGGACGGCTACCGGGCCATCGCTTTCATCGAGGCTGGCCGCCTCCGCCTGATGTCGCGCAACCAAAACGACCTGACTGCCGAATATCCCGAACTGAGCGGCCTTCCCAAGTACGTTCGCGCGCAGACCGCCATTCTGGACGGCGAAATCGTGGCTCTCGACGAGCAGGGTCGTCCGTCGTTCAGTCTCATGCAGCAACGCACCGGCTTTCGCGAAATCGGCCGCCGCGGCCGCAAGAATCCTTCCATCCCCATCGTCTACTACGTTTTCGACCTGCTCTACCTCGACGGCTACTCACTCTTGCGCGTCGACCTGGAAAAGCGCAAGGAGCTGCTGGCCAGCATCCTTACCCCGACCAACATTCTTCGCTATTCCGACCACTTCCTCACCGAAGGCGAAGCGTTGTTCCGCTTGGCCGCCGAGCGCGGCCTGGAGGGCATCGTGGCCAAGCGCCGCCGCAGTTACTACCTGCAGAAGCGCACCCGCGAGTGGCTCAAGATCAAGATCAGTCAGCGCATCGAGTGCGTCATCGGCGGCTACACCGACCCGCGCGGCAGCCGCGAGCACTTCGGTTCAATCGTCCTCGGCCTCTACGACGACAAGGGCCATCTCATCCACGTCGGCCAGGCGGGGAGCGGCTTTACCCAGGAGACCCACGCCGCTTTGTGGAAACGCCTGAAGGAGCTCGAAACCGCCAAGAACCCGTTCCACAACAAGGTCGAGAGTACTCGCCGGGTGCACTGGGTCAGGCCGGAACTGGTGGCCGAAATCAAGTTCAAGGAATGGACCCACGAACTCAAGCTGCGCGCGCCTGTTTTCCAAGGCCTGCGCACTGACAAGAAACCTCGCGAGTGTATCTTTGAGTTCGCTCGTCCTACCAGCAAAGAAGTCGAGAAAGCCGAGTCCGGTGAAGCCGCCTGACCATGTACAATTGTGGCGCGGATGTGGAGCGCCTTGCGCCTCCCAAAGCGTCCGCTCGGCGGGCCCAGTATTTCCCTTAGAGAGGGCGCATGAGTAAGACAAGCAGCCTGCTCCCCCGCGACCTGGTGCGCGCGTGGGCCGGCATCCTCACCGGACGCATGCCCATGCTCTCTATTGAGATCACGCGCGAGTGCCCGCTGACTTGCCCCGGCTGCTATGCCTACAACGACACCCACTTGGGCGGCGAGAAAAACCTGCGCGACCTCTCTGATTTCAAGGGCGACGACCTGGTGAACGGCGTCGTCGGGCTGGTCAAGCGCCATCGCCCACTGCATGTTTCCCTGGTCGGCGGCGAGCCTTTGATGCGCCACCGCGAGCTGGACCGCATCCTGCCTGCGCTCAGCGCCATGAACGTCTTTACCATGGTGGTCACCAGCGCCGTGATTCCCATCCCTCAGCACTGGATGAAGATCCCGCGCACTCGCGTCACCATCTCGGTGGACGGCCTGCCCGAGCACCACGACATCCGCCGCAAGCCCGCCACCTACGAGCGCATCCTGCGCAACATCGAGGGCCGGGAAGTAAACGTGCACTGGACCATTACTCGTCCCATGATGGAGCGCAGCGGCTACCTGGAAGAGTACGTTGCCTTCTGGACGGCGCGGCCAGAGGTGAATTTCGTCTGGGTGAGCGTGTACTCGCCGCAGATCGGCGAGAGCAGTGACGAGATGCTGACGCCTGCCGACCGCGAAGAACTCGTCCGCCAGTTGCCTGAGCTGCGCCGCCGCTACCCCAAGTTCCTCATCAACGAAGGCATCGCGCAGACCTTCACTGCGCCGCCCGCCGATCCTGACGAGTGCATTTTCTCCAAAATGTCAGTGAACTACACTGCTGACCTGAATACCCGTGTCGAGCCCTGCATCTTCGGCGGCACGCCCGACTGCAGCCAGTGTGGCTGCGCCATCAGCTCTGCCCTGCATTGGCTCGGCGACCGCAAACTTGCCGGCCCCCTGAAGATCAAGCACTTGGTCCGCGGCTCGGTCGCGGTTGGCTCCGTCCTCGGCCGCCTCAACCCGGAAAGGCTTTCCGGTGCGCGTTGGAACGGTCGGCAGGATATTGCGCAAGCTCAGTTTGTCCAGATAGAACCGACACGGTGATCGGACACGCAGTGATGTGTTGCTAGCGGCTAGAAGCTAGCGGCTAGCGGCTACAAGCCAAGAGCTAAGAACCAGCAGCTTTGCCTTATTTCACGTCCTTCATCGCCAGCAGCGTCCCATAGTCGCGTCCCGAAGGCTCCACCGCCCGCGCCACCACGCCGGTGAACGCCTCCCGATACTCCGGATAGCGCGCCACAAGCGCTTTGATCACGGCTACGTTGTCGTCAAACGTCTTCTGGGTATTGGACACATCCGACGTCTGGTATCTCACCAGCAGGTGCAGCTCGCCTTTCACTGGCAGCGCCGACATGTGAGTGATCTTGTAAGTCCTGCCGCCCGCACCCGGCAGATCCACCGGGCCTCCGCCGGGGAGATCCTTTGGCCGGATGGCGTACATTTCTTCGCTCAGTTTGTCCAACCGGGGCGTGCTCATGAAGTCCACCGGCGCGCTTAGCTGCCATGCCATGGCGTAATAGAACCAGGCGTTGTGGTTCTGTCCCTTGGATTTCAATTCGCGCGCCTTGTTCAAGAACCAGTCCGCGTTCTTGCCGCCGACCTGCGCCGGCCTGCTGTAGTACCCTGCCAGCTTCCACGCGCCCCGCTCTTCCCTGAGCACCATGGAGACCGCGTACTCTCCCGCGGGGGTATTCGTCTCCTGCATTACCAGCGCATAACGGCCAGGCGGCAGGTTAGTGAGGACAAACGCTGCGAACTGCGGCGTCTTCCATACCCCGCAGAAGAACTCGGCGCGAGCGATCGGCTCGTTGCCGGGCGCGTCCAGCAAGTACGCGGCTCGCAGCGCAGGCTGCGCTGCTGCCAGGTTCGCCTTCTGGTCGATGATCACCGCCTCCACTCCGCCGAAGCTCGACGCCAGGCTGGCAATCGCATTCTCCCGCAGGCGGAACACGTCACCCGAAGCCGCGTAACCGAAGTATTGCCGCGCGGTCCGCTCTATTACCGACCTGGTAGCGGCATCAATTTCTTCCCCGGTCGAGCAGACCTCGCCCGCGGCAGGAAGGGCGAACAACACAATTACCACCGCCACAAGCAACCGCGGCCTATTGCATTGCCTCATAGATGGCTCGCTTCCAGAGGGTTCTCTGCTTAAGATGCCTGATGTGGCACTTCAGATGTCGGACGGTTACCAGCGTGCCCCTCGGCCGACGCTCAGAATGGGTTAAAATCGAAGCTGACACTGCTCTAGTAGTGTAGTTTTCTATGACCCGAATCTGGCAGCATTTTTCGGTAGTGATCTGCGTCCTGGCGCTCGCCCTCTCCGCAAACGCCCAGGCCAACTCGTCAGTCCCGGCGACAGCCGGCAAGCGTCCGGCCGCCAAGCTCGCGCGGAAGAAACCCGCCACGAAGCCCGCGGTCGAGCAGCCTCCGCCGCCTCCGCCCACTCCGGAGCAGATGGCGCCTAGCCCGCCGCAGGTGCGCTTTCAGCAGGGCCAGCTCACCATCGTGGCCGTTAACTCCACCCTGGGCGATGTCCTGAACGCCGTGCGCGCCCAGACCGGTGCCAACATCGAACTCCCTGCCGGCTTTGGCAGCGAGCGCGTTATGGCACGGCTAGGACCAGGGCCCGCCGCCGATGTCCTGGCCTCCCTGCTACACGGGTCGAAGCTGAATTACATCATCCTGGGCGATTCCGCGAACCCCAGCGCCATCCGCACTGTGGTCCTCACGCCGGGGCGCCCGGCTCCCCCGGGAGGTCCTGCGGGAGGTCCTGCTGTGGCTAGCGCCCCTGTGAAACCGCAGGGCTACCAGGGCTACATTCCGCCTATGAACCAGCCGGACAGCGAGCCAGAGATGGGTCAACCGGACGAGCAAGTGTCCGAGGTTCCCGATGAAGTCTCCCCTTCCCCGCAACAACAACCGCCGGCAACCCAAGTTCCTGGCCAGCAGAACCAGGTCCCCGGCCAGCCGACAGCTCAGCCCGCCGTGCAGCAGCCCGACAGCTCTTCCACTCCCGACCAGCAGCCGGCGGTCAAGACTCCGGAGCAGTTGCTACAAGAGCTCAGGAAGCTGAAGGAGCGGGATCGCAATCCCGAAGCCCCTCCCCAGCAAAACGAGCAGTGACGCTCATCGCTATTGCAGCGACAGCAATCAAGGGGGCGGGTGCGCCGCGGGCGCTCGACCTAGGCCTGTTGTTCGGTGCCGGCGAGCACTGCCGGGGCTGCAGCTTCCTCGGTGCGGGACCGCCGCCCGAATACGAACAGTACGCTGTGGACAGCGGCGTAGCCTGAAAGCACACCCAGCATTACAGTGAATAGGATGATGAGGATGAGTGCCGACGCCTGCAATAGAGTTGTCACGCTGGCCCACCTTCTATGATGCCGTCCGGCGTTTAGCCGATGTTGTCAGGCCCCGTCTGGCCCGCTGTTCCTAGCTTCTACCGCTCCCGCCCGGCGGAGAAGATACCCATGGTCCACTGACCAAACGCCCGATTACCCGCGCGTCGCCTGCCTGGTTGACCACCCCGTAGGGGCATTCTTCTTGGCCTGGAATGGCACCGGTCTGTTATTTCTTTTTCTCTGCATTCCAAACTGTGCGCGAAATCGCCCGCCCACAGAAGGGGCAGAAATTGATCAGGTAAAGATTCGGCCGGTCGTCTGGAGAGCGCAGCGCGTAATCGGAATCCACCTGGTTGCGGATGCGCCCGTGCATCTGGTGCTTGGGCTCATTGACGATGGCCTCCCCCTCCACCGCTTCGCGCAACGCTTCGCAGCAATGCTCTATCATCGTGTGGAGCACAGCCGCCCTCGGCTGTGCCCGGTTCGCGAACTGCGTCGCTCACTCTAACCTGCGTTGACCGATCTGGATGTTAGCAACTAAGATACGGAAGTAACGCTGCGTTCTCCCACCGCTGAAGCCGCTAGGGGACGTCCCCGGGAGTTCGGCTGGTCTCGCGCGTTCCTTTTTTTCTCCATGCCCATCGACAAGATCACGGTGCGCGGCGCGCGCCAGCACAATCTCAAGAACATTACCGTCGAAATCCCGCGCAACACCCTCACCGTGATCACCGGCCTGAGCGGCTCAGGCAAGTCCTCGCTCGCCTTCGACACGCTATATGCCGAGGGCCAGCGCCGCTACGTCGAGACCCTGTCCGCTTACGCTCGCCAGTTCCTTGACCAGATGGAGCGGCCCGACGTCGACTCCATCGACGGCCTCAGTCCCTCCATCGCCATCGAGCAGAAGACCACCAGCCGTTCGCCCCGCTCTACCGTGGGCACCATCACCGAGATTTACGACTACCTGCGCGTGCTCTACTCCACCATCGGCGTGCCCCACTGCCCGCAGTGCGGCCGCGAGATCACCCGCCAGTCCGCCGACCAGATCGTAAAGCGCGTCATGGCCCTGAAGCCGGAAGAGCGCGTCATGGTTCTGGCTCCCATCGTCCGCGGCCGCAAAGGCGAGTTCAAGAAGGAACTGGATAAGCTCGCGCAGCAAGGCTTCAGCCGCGCCCGCATCGATGGCGAGCTGCGCTACCTGGACGAGGACATCAAGCTCGACAAGCGCCGCAACCACACCATCGAGATCGTTGTTGACCGCTTGCTGGTCAAAGCCGGCATCGAGCGCCGGCTTGAACACTCTGTCGCCACCGCCATGAAGCTGGCCAACGGCCTGGTGCTGGTTGCCATCGTCGACGGTGAGGAGCGCCTCTACTCCGAGCGCATGGCCTGCACCGAATGCGGCATTAACGTTCCCACGCTGGAACCGCGCTCGTTTTCTTTCAACAGTGTGTACGGTGCCTGCCCGGAGTGCCATGGTCTCGGCAGTCGCTACGACTTCGATCCCGCCAAGGTCATCGTCGACTGGTCCAAGCCCCTGCTCGAAGGCGGGCTCGGCCCTGGTTCGGGCTCAACCTACCTGCAGCGCATGCTGGCACTCGCCGCCGAAGCCTATGGCTTCGACCTCTCGGTGCCCTTCGAGCAGCTCCCGACAAAGACTCAGAACCTGATCCTCTATGGTCCCGAAAAGGATGGCCCACGCAGGCTCGGATGGAAAGGCGTGCTCGCTTACCTCAAGCAGAACCTCGAGGAAGCGTCTTCAGAAAACTACCGCGAGTGGCTGATGGGCTATATGTCGGCGACTACCTGCCAGGCCTGTCAGGGCCGTCGCCTGCGCCCAGAGAGCCTGGCCGTGAAGGTCAACGGCATGTCCATCTCCGACTTCACGGCGCTTTCCGTCTCTCGCGCGGTCGAAGCTGTGCGCCGCCTCCGCCTCAACGACCGCGAGCAGGCCATTGCCGGTCGCGTAGTGCGCGAAATCGGCGAGCGCCTTGAATTTCTGAACGCCGTCGGGCTCGGCTACATTTCAGTGGACCGCAGCGCCGCCACGTTATCTGGCGGCGAGGGCCAGCGCATCCGTTTGGCTACCCAGATCGGCTCACGTCTTCGCGGTGTGCTCTACGTCCTCGACGAGCCTTCTATCGGCCTGCACCACCGCGACAACGGACGCCTGCTCGCCGCCCTCGAGGCCCTGCGCGACCTTGGCAACACGGTGCTCGTGGTCGAGCACGACGAGGAAACCATCCGTCGCGCCGACTTCGTTATCGATCTTGGCCCGGGGGCCGGACGCCACGGCGGCTTCGTCGTCGCTCTGGGCACTCCCCAAGACCTCGCCCACACGCCCGGCTCTCTGACGGGCAGATACATCTCCGGCGAGATGACCATCGCGCCTCCGCTGGAGCGTCGCAAGGCCAATGGGCAGGCCATCACCGTGCTGGGCGCGCGCGAGAACAACCTCAAGAGCTTCGACGCCAGCTTCCCGCTAGGCGTGATGACCGTGGTCACGGGCGTCTCCGGCTCAGGGAAATCGACGCTGGTGAACGATATTCTCTACCGAGCTCTTGCAAAGCAGCTCTACCGCTCGCGCGAGGAGCCCGGTGCGCACAAGTCCATCGCAGGCGCTGAACACCTGGACAAAGTTATCCGCATCGACCAGTCGCCCATCGGGCGCACGCCGCGCTCCAACCCCGCTAC
>DASYTX010000263.1:0-2726 GCA_036001865.1 Terriglobales bacterium | reverse complement strand
AGATATCAGGTCGACTACGCTCCCGCCCAAACTATCCCACTTGCCAAACGGTAGACTAATGCCCGCTTTCCCGATAGCCTTGAAGAAGTCCTTCGAATTTACTTTAATTGACCTCTTTAGAATGGGCAAAGGTTTGTTTGGGACTACTCCTGACAGCTCGTTCATGACTCATCCTCCTTTTCGTGATTCGCTTCGGTCGAGCGGTGTCCACACTTCGGCCGCCGAGCTAAGTCTGTTCAACTTTTATTCAGGCTAAGGGGTCGGGAATTCAATTCACCATCAGATGGCACTGACGAAGGGCGCCGGTCAAGCCTTTGGTACAGCGTCGCGCGAGCGATTCCGAGGAGGCGAGCTGCGGCAACCTTGTTTCCATTTGTCGCGACCAACGCTTTCTCAATGGCCCCGAGTTCGAGTTCGGCCACTGCCAAGGACAGTGGCTTCACAACGGAAGGCGTACTGACGCTATCGACCTTTGCGCGAGGCGTTGCGGGATGCTCGAATGGATGTATCGAGTCAGCGGCTTTCTCGAAGTGCACAGAAAAGTGCGAGGAAGCCAAGTGCAGCTCGTCAGAAGTCAGAACCACCTGCTCCAACACATTCCTCAACTCGCGAATGTTCCCCGGCCAGTCATGTCTCGCCAGAAGTTCCAACGCATCCGCACTTAGGCTTCGATGCGTCATCCCCGTCCTCCGTCCGATGTCGTCCAGCAAGTGGTCAGTTAGCGCATCCAGGTCACTCAGACGCTCACGCAACGGTGGTAACCGAATCGGCAACACGTTCAGCCGGTAGTACAGGTCCGCTCGAAACGTCCCCGCCGCCACCATCGCCGGCAGATCACGGCTGGTCGCCGCGATCACGCGGCAATCCAGCTTCTCCACCTTGTTGCTCCCCACCGGCTCCACCTCCTGCTCCTGCAACACGCGCAGCAGCTTGGCCTGCAGCGCCAGCGGCATGTCGCCGATCTCGTCGAGGAAGAGGGTGCCGCCGTCGGCGAGCTTGAATTTGCCGGGGCGGCCTTTGCGGTCGGCGCCGGTGTAGGCGCCGGGGGCCACGCCAAAGAACTCGGCTTCGAGCAGGGTCTCGGGCACGGCGGCGATGTTCACGCCGACGAAGGGGCCGGCCGCGCGGTGGCTGCCGGCGTGGATGCCTTGCGCCATCAGCTCTTTGCCGGTGCCGGTTTCGCCCAGCAGCAGCACGGTGGAATCGGTGCCGGCCACGCGGCGGGCCAGGCGCTTCACTTCCATCACCGCCGGGCTGGTGCCGATGAAGCTGGCGATCGTGTACTTGGGCCGGCGCTGCGCGGCGAGCTCGCGGCGTGCGTCGTCCAGCTCTCTTTGCAATCGGCTGAACTTGGCCATCAGCGGCTGCATCGTGCTCTGGCTGTGGTCGGGCGATTCGTTGAGCCAGACCATGCCGATGGCGCCGATGACCTGGCCATCCTCGCCACGCAGCGGCAGGCGGCTGACGAGGAAGGTGCCGGCCTTGTTGGTGAGCAGGTCCACCAGGATCGGGCGGCCCGAGTCGATGACCTGGTTCATCATCGTGTTGGGCACCACCTCTTCGACGAGGTGGCCGACAAAGTCCTGCTCGCTCTCGCAGCCCAGCGCGGGCAGGAAGGTCTTGTAGCCCTCGCTGATCCAGACGATGCGGTGCTGCCTGTCGACCACCATCATGCCCAGCGCCACCTGGGCGAAGGTGTCGAACATGGATTGCGCGGCCAAGCGCAGCACCTCGTCGGCATCCTGCGGCAGTGCGGGGTGAGGGGGAACAGTGGCGTTCGGTGCGGGCATGCGCGGTCTCCCTGACTTCCCTCGTGGGGAAGGAAGACGAATGTAGCGCCGCGCCCGCCGCGTGGGCAGCGCACATTCCCTGGCCCGCGCCGCCGCGCTACAGCGTGCGCAGGAAGGCGACGAGGTCCTTCTTCTCCTGCGCTTCCAGCCGGGTGCCGAGCACGAGGTTGAAGAACTCCACCGTGTCGTCCAGCGTCATCAGGCGGTCGTCGTGCAGGTAGGGCGGCGAATCCTTGATGCCGCGCAACGGGAAGGTCTTGATCGGCCCATCCTGCAGCGCGCGCCGGCCGTTGGCGGTGATGCCTTCGGCGTAGAAGCGCTCGGTGCGCAGGTTGTGCATCAGGTTGTCGCTGTAAAGAGGCGGCGCATGGCAGGCCACGCACTGGCCCTTGCCGTGGAAGATCTTCTCGCCGCGCAGCTCGGCCTGGCTGGCCAGGGCCGGGTCCAGCCGGCCGAAGACGTTGAGCTTGGGCGCGGGCGGGAAGTCCAGCAGATTCTGGAACTCGCCCATGAAGTGCACCTGGCTGCCGCGCTCCAGCGGGTTCACGCCCTTGCGCGCAGCCTTGGTGTGGTCACCGTCGAAATAGGCGGCGCGTTGCTCGAACTCGGTGAAATCCTCGACCGATTTCAACGCCCGCTGCGAGCCGAAGAGCCGCTGCTGGCTCACCCCGCGCAGCGAAGGCGTGTCGATGCGGTGGCGCAGGTCATCCGGGCGGATGTCGCCCACCGTGTGCGTGGCCGCCGTGGTGTGGCCGTTGGCATGGCAATCGAAGCAGGCCACGCCCATGTGCGGCCGCAAGGCGCGCCGATCCTCGGTGAGGTTGAACTGCTGCTGAGGGACCGGTGTGACGAGCAGGCGCAGGCCTTCGAGCTGCTTGGGGTTTAGCGCGTCCTTGAACAGCGCCTCGAAGTTATCCAGCGTGACGAGCTGGCCCT
>DASYTX010000262.1:0-18248 GCA_036001865.1 Terriglobales bacterium | reverse complement strand
TTCACCCTGCTTAGCCGTGATTGTGGCCACCCACTCGCCCGCCATGGTGAACTCGCCCGTTCCCTCGTACTCTCCCTTCCCTTTGTCGGCCAGGTCGAACTCGTTCTTGCCCATGTCCATGAGCGGCATGACCAGCTTGGCGTGGACCTGGGCGCCAGAAACGGGAGCGCCGGCTGGGTCGCTGACTTTGACGCGGAAGCGGGTCTTGTCGCCGAACTGGGGCTGGGGCGGCTCGAGGTCCAAAGACATCTTGAAGGCAGAGCCCGGCGCGGCCTGGGTAGCGATGATGCCGCTCTTCTTCACCTCTGATTTGGGTTGCTCTTCCTGCTTCTTGCACCCGACCAGCAACAGCAGGCAGGCGACAACCGTCACCCAGCGGCGCAGAGCGAGCTTTTCTGACATTTTCCAGCTTCCGATCAGTGGACGTGAGTGCCGTGACCGTGCACGGGGACAACGCAGCCGTGGGCCACATCGCAGACCACGTGTTCGAACTGGATGGTGGTGTGGTAGATGTGGAACGACCCGCTCAGCCGGTCCCTAACGTCGCGCAGGATGCGCTCGCTGGCCGAAGGTGGGATGTCAGCGATGGAGATGTGGCAGGAGAGCGCGTGACTGTCCGACCCCAGGCTCCAGACGTGCAGGTCGTGAACATCATTGACGCCCTCAATTTCGCGGATGGCCTGCGTGATGCGGTCCACCTGGATTCCGCGGGGAGTGCCTTCGAGCAGTATGTTCAGTGTCTCCCGGATGATGCCCAACGACGACCACAGGATGAGGGCACCGATCCCAATGGAGAGCGCGGGATCGATCCAGTTCTGGCCGGTCACGATGATGGCCCAGCCGCCGACCAGTACGGCGGCCGTCGAGATGGTGTCGCCCAGCTCGTGCAGGAAGGCGCTGCGGATGTTCACATCGCGGCTGGAGCGGTAGAGGTAGTAGGCGATCACGCCGTTCATCACCATGCCGGCAGCGCCGGCCAGCATCATCAGCTTGGGCTGCACCGGTTCTGGTGCATACAACCGCCGGGCCGCCTCGTAGAAGATGTAGAAGGAAATGCCAATCAGGGTCATCGAATTAATGAACGCCGCCAGCACCCCGGCGCGCTGGTAGCCGAACGTCTTGGTCGAACTGGGAGGGCGCGACTGAATGTACAGCGCTACCCAGGAGAGCAGCAGCGCCAGAAAGTCGGAGAGATTGTGCCCCGCCTCAGAGAGCAGCGCCAGGCTGTGTGCCCGCACTCCGGCCACCACCAGCAGCAGGATGTACACCGCCGTCGCCAGCAGCGACAGCCGCAGCACCTTGCTGGTGCGCTGGTGCGAGTGCATATGCATGACTTCAGTCTAAATTCGATGCCACAGCGCTTCAACCGGGGGCGGTTATGCCGCCAATACCTGCTGGAGAATAAGCCACTCCTTACCCCGCGAGACGTTCCGGCTGCAGCTCCGGGCAGGTGTTTTGCTTCGAGGAGCACCTCTCCTGAAGATGGCAACCCGCGGTGGCCGCCATGCACCTCATTTCCTAATTAAACCTTGTTTTATCTGCAAGGCCGATTGCGCGACATTTCGTCTCCGGTGATCAGCAGGAGCTGCACCGCATCCGCAATACAGCGAATTGGGGGGACCTCCATATGAACAAAACTCTTTTGGCAATGGTCCTGGTGGTGGCGCTGGCCGCGGCCTATGCCGTGGCGCAAACTCCAGCGAACCCGCCGGGCTCTCAGCAGCCGGGGCCACAGGTAAGCCCAGGCTCGCAACTGCCACCCGGCCAGCAGGCCCCGGCGGCGCCGCAGCCCAGCGTCAGTCCCACAGATGAGGACAAGGAAAAGGGCAAAGAGAAAGACCGCGACAAGGACAAGAGCGCGCAGACCGTTCAGGACAGGCAACAGCTCCAGCAGCAAGTGCGCGAGCAACTAGCGTCGGATCCTGCCTTCCGCAACGTGCAGGTCAACTTTGAACGTGATGGCAAGGTCGTGCTTGAGGGCACGGTGGCCAGCAAGGATGACCGCAAGCGCGCCAAGGACCTGGTTTCTGGGATCCCGGGCGTAAAAAAGGTAAAGGAAAAGCTGAAAGTGGATGAGAGCTTGACGACGGCTGCGGCAGCGCCAGTCAGCGCCGCGGCGGGCGTGGCGGCAGGGACAACCGGCGGCGTGAGCGGTACCACCGCACAGCAGCCCCCGCAAGCCCAGCCTTCCGGCTCGGCTGCCACCTCAGGCAGCATCGCGGGCAGTACGCAGGCTGGAGCCGCTGGAGCAAGCGGCAGCATGACCACAGGTGCAGCCCCGGCCGACCTGCAGTCGCGCGTCCAGCAGGCGCTGCAGCGCGAGAACCTCTCCAACATCAACGTAGTCGTTTCCGCCACCACCATCGACCTCTCCGGCACGGTTTCCACCGGCAAGGAGAAGCAGACGGCCAAGCGCATCGCGCAGTCGTTTGCCGGCAACATGAAGGTGGTGGACCGCATCACGGTCAGCGGCATGGGTCAGGGCGCCAACCAGGGCCAAAGCGCTCCTACGGGAAGTCAGCCGGTCCAGCCCAGCACTGTCCCGCAGCAGGACAAGCCGCGGTAAATCGTCGCAAACCGAAAGCGAAGGGTGGCCATTTTTGGCCACCCTGATTTTTTTACTTCCGATCAGCGCTTGAGCAGGTCCACCGGTTCGCGCTCTTCGGTGACGCGAAAATAGCCGGCGAGTGCGGGATACTTTCGCGCCACTGCTTCATACATCTGATAGGCGATGTTGCGGTAGGAGAAATGGCCTGCCGGACCGGTGCGCAGCTCGCAGATGTAGACCGCCTCGGCGAAGTCCATCTTGAATAGAGTGCGCTTGCGGAAGGCCAGGGGAAGAACATACTGCGCCGACTGCTGCGGCTCGGGAATGGGTGATGTGCGCAGGCGCATGGAAGTCTCGGTGGCGCGTCGCATTACCGCGGCGTAGCGTTCGTCCAGCCCGGCAGCCGCAAGCTCTTCGGGGGTGTCGTAGCCATGGAGGTCGGTAAATCCCTGGCCTACCTGGATGCAGCGGCGATGGCGGTGTAGGTCGCGGAAGCCGCCAACGTCCATGAGGATGTCGAAGCGGAACCTCTGGCCGGAGCAGAATTCGCGCAGCAGTTCGTCATGCGTGCCGCGATGGCGAACGCCCAGATCAACGATCGCCTGCCGGCGCGCGGCGTCAAGCGCTTCCACCTGCCGGCGGACCTGCCGGTAGGGATAATGGCAATGCGCGTACAGCAGCGTGGTAGCCAGCTCGACCTCGGGCGGTTCGTCGTCGAGCAGTTCGACCGCGGGCACAGGCTCGATTTCCACGCCGCGCATCACTTCGGCGGCGGCGGCGCGCAGCTCGCGCCGCGTCTTCACCTCGTAGGGATTGGGCTCCGCGTACTTGACCAGCGTGGGCGCCACGCGGATTCCCTTCAACAATTCTTCGGCGGCGCGTTCGCCCAAAGTTGGATCGGCGGCGCGGATCTCTTCGGTCAGCGCACGTAACGATTCTTGATTAACGTTATAGGCGGCACCGCGCGCCGCTGACTTCAGCAACTCGCCCATGCGCCGCACCTCGGCATGGGTGTGCGACAGCAGGCGTGAGATCTGCGATTCAAGAGTACGCGCGTTGACGATCTGGCCCAGCGACGTGTTGGTGGCCAGCGGCAGCAGGTAGCGCGAGATGTCGAATGCCCGGGCGCGCAGCGTGCGCTCGTAGGCGTCCGACTTCATGTCCCCCGGTCGCGGGGTGCGCTCCGCCAGGTAGCGGAACATGCGCTCGGAGAAGTCTTCATATTCGACGAAAAGGAAGCTGACGGTGTCGCGATAGAGGCGCACCGCTTCCGCATTGCCGCCAAGATCGGGCGTGTAATAGCCGCTCTTGCGGAAGTCCTGATAGCGGGTGGAGCGCTCCTGGCCGTCCCAGCGTTGCTCGTCCACCACCGCAATAGCGGCCAGGATGGAAAGACTTTCCATGGCCATGGCCACGTGCGCCAGATCGGCAATGGAGCGATGTCCGTACTGGAAATAATAGGTGTTGAGGAACTTCTCCGCCTTCTGGCTGCTGATCTCGCGCAGCGACTCCTTCATCGAGAGGGCCGAGCGCGAGTACTTGGCCATAGCGTAAGCCTGGACTTCGGGCTCAGCACCGTGGACGGCGTAGACGCTGGCGCTGGTGTCCGGAGCGGCGTTTTCATCTGCCGCTGGCTTTTGCGCCGGGGAGACGTGTTGCTCGGACATGTGGCAGCGATACTAAATGCGCTGGAGGATGGAGGCAATCGGGTGGAGGAGCAAGTCGCAGACGAATTTTGAAACTTGCACCGCCATCTGCGGCTCTAATGGCCAAGGGTTGGTTCGCTGTCGGGTGACACCCGAGTCACTTCCTTTTTGCAGTGAAACTCTGATATAAAGGGCGACTAATTTTGATGCCCAGGTTCTTGACACTCTTGCTGCCAGCCATCGTGCTGGCGACGGCGATGGTATTGCCTGTCCCGGCCAGTGGGGAGACCGCTGTCGCCGGCGTGGTGCCCGACATCGCCTCAACCCCGCCAGCAGCGGAGACTCCGCTGGTAGCGCCGGTTGTCCTGCCACGCATGGCGCCGGAGCTTGCCCTGAGCGCCTATCAGCAGCGGTTGGCCCGGCAGAACCTGCTGCTGACCGGCTATTCGGCCAGCACTCGGATTGCGGCGGAGCTGCCCGACACCTCGCAGCGCGGCGAGTTCGAGCTCAAGCGACGTTACATTGCGCCAAACCAGTTGAAGTTCACGCCAGTGAAGTTCAGCGGCGACGGCTTCGTGAAGTCGAACGTCATCACCCGGCTGCTGCAGTCCGAGGTGGACCACGTCAGCAGAGGCACGGGTTCGCAGACCGCCATCGTCGATGCCAACTACAAGTTCAACTACAAGGGCGTGGAAGCTCTGGACGGCCAACTGGTGCACGTGTTCCAGGTAAAGCCGCGCAAGAAGCGCCCGGGGCTGTTCAAGGGCCGCATCTACCTGGATGTGTTCACCGGCAGCCTGCGCCGCGCCGAGGGCACGCTGGTGAAGACGCCCTCCTTCTTCGTGAAGAAGATCGAATTTGTCCAAGACTATGCCGACGTGGGCGAATTCACCTTCCCCGCGCACGTTCACTCTCTCGCCAAGACCCGCCTCATCGGCCGCGCCGTGGTGGACGTGGTCAATCGCGACTTCGAGTTGGACCCGAGCGCCGTGGCGCAGAACACCGCCGGCCCGGCTCTGGGCGGCAGCCGCTAGAAGCTATCTCACAAACATTGCTCTGTGCTCATCCGGGGCTAAAGCCCGCCGGGAGAGCCCGCATTCTTCGCGGGCCTGAAAGGCCCGCGCTCCCACCGAAAACACCGGTCAGGGTATTTATGAGACAGCGCTGCTTTCTTGCTCTTGAATTAGCCTCTTCCGTCAGCGCAACTGATAGGCTGGCGGCTCATGATCGATCCCATCCTCTCTGCCGCTGAGCACCGGCCTTATCCTCTGCCGAGTCGGCCCTGGATCATGACGATGAGCTGGCACGACCTGCTCTTTGCGCACTGGCAGGTGCCGGCGGAACAACTGCGGCCACTCGTTCCTGAAGTTCTCTCGCTCGACACTTTCGACGGCAGCGCTTGGGTGGCAGTGACGCCGTTCCATATGACCCGGGTTGGGCCGCGCGGCCTGCCGTCCATCCAAGGGCTTTCAGCGTTTCCTGAATTAAACGTTCGCACCTACGTCACGCTCGACGGGCGGCCGGGAGTTTTCTTCTTCAGTCTCGACACGCCGAATCTGCCGGCCGTGTGGGGCGCGCGCATCTTCTATCGACTGCCCTATTTCCATGCACACATAAAGGTGCGGTTCGAGGCCGAGGACGTTCGCCACCTCTGCCGCCGCATCCACGGGCCGCGTCCGGCGGAGTTCCAGGCGCGCTACCGGCCGGTCTCGACGGCCCGCATACCACTGCCCGGAACGCTCGAGCATTTCCTGGTGGAGCGTTATTGTCTCTACGCGGTGGATGGTGACCGCGCCTACCGTGCCGACATCCATCATGTGCCCTGGCCGTTGCAGGAGGCCGAAGCGGTGATCGAGAAGAACACCATGGCCCTGGCCAGCGGCATCCGCCTGCCGGACAGGCCACCGCTGCTGCACTTCGCGCGCGAGTTGAAGGTGCTAGTGTGGGCGCCGCTAAGGCTACGGTGACCTGAGTTCCGTCACCCTTCTTCCGGCGCCGACGGCCGCGCCATGCCTAACAAGATGAGAAACAGCAGCAGCCAGCGCTTGACGTTGGACGTCATGAGGAAGTTTTCTTTGGCGTGCTCGTGCCCGTTTTTTCCCAGTTGGGCGGCGAACTCAGGATGAGTGAGCAGGTAACGGATTTGATAGGCGCAACCCTCGACTGAATGCACCAGCACCCCCGTGAGCTTATGAATCACTTGCGTGGGGATGCCGCCCACGGCTCCGGCAATCACCGGCTTGGACTTCCACAGGCCCTCGGTGACGGTGAGACCGAAGCCTTCCTTCAGTGATTTCTGGATCAGGATGGTGGAGGCGCGCTGCAGAGCGTTGATCTCCAGCGCCGACCACGGGGGCAGGTTGAGGATGATCACGTCGGGGTCCTCACCCGCCGCTTCCATTACCTCCTGGAGAACAGCGGCGCCTTCGGGATCGTCGGTGGCGCCCCCACCGGCCAGCACCAGTTGGCAATCCACGTATTTGCGTGCCAGCTTGTAGGCCTGGATCACGCCCACGGGGTCCTTCAGACGGTCAAAGCGCGAGACCTGCGTCAGGATGGGCCGCGAGCGATCGATGCCGAAATCGTCGCAGACCTTCTGCACGAAAGACTCGTCCAGGTCCTTGTTCTTCTCCGACAGCGGATCGATGCAAGGATAGAACAGGTACTGGGGGATGCCGAGCTGGCGGCTGAAGGCCGGTGACGAGAAGATGGCGGCGTCATACTGCTCCACCAGCGGGCGCAAGAAACCCCAGACGTCGGGGTGCGGACTGGAAAGGTCGATGTGGCAGCGCCATATCCAGCGGCCGCGGTTGGGTTCCTTGGAGCGGATGAGCGCCGCCGGCTGTGGGTCGTGGATGACGAACAGGTCCTCCACGAACTCCATGCGCTGGCGGTTCTGCTCGTTATACATCATGAAGATGTCGAGGATGTCCTGGGTGAGCAGGTACTCGCCGCCGTGCAGCGCGTTGTGAAAGCCCTTGGTGACTTCGTAGAAATCGTTGCCGCCGGTGATGACCTCCCACTTGGTCTGCACCTCCAGCTCGTTGAGCAGGGGCACCATACGGTTCAAAATCTCGGCCACGCCTCCGCCCACGGCGGTCGAATTGACCATCTTGACCGTCTTGCCGCGCAATTGCCGGGCGAGGAAGCGCAGCTCGTCAATCTCCGGCTTGCCGATAATAGGGGCATAGTCGTCGAGCTTGGGCGGTGGGGACGGCACGCGCTGCGGCGTAGGAAAGTTGGGATCGCGCCGGTGCCGGCGCCGGTCAATACTCGGGGGAACAGCCGTAGTGGTCGCCTGCGGGGAACGGCCGCCATCGCGGCCGTGACTCTCCAGACTCGCGGCGTCAGGCTTGGGATCGGTCCGGTCTTTCATGGTTCCTCATCCACTCCACTGGCAACAAATCAGGACTGCAAGGCCCGCTCCACAAACCGCAGGATGGCCCGGCGCACGCCGTGCAAGGTGTTAGTGTAGATGTCGATCTGGTTGATACGCTCGGCCAGCCTCCCCAAGTCAAGTTCGTTCTCCAGCCAAACGGAAAAGTCATTGGAATTCAGCTTGAGCCGCAGCCGCGCCTCGATGAAATGGTAATGAATGCAGTGCAAGCTTACCTGGCGCAGGCCGTCGGCAAACTCGGCGAGGTTGCGGGCAACGAATGGTGTGGGGATCACGACCGTTTCTGAGGCACAGAAGTAGAACGGCTCAAAGGCCTGGCGGTCGGCAGCCCGCGGGTTTTTCTTCAGGTAGTCCTCGATGATGTCAACAATGCGCTCGCGCAGCGCCTTCACCGAAGTGTACTCGCGCACGTCCACTGCCGCCAGTCTCTCTGCCAGCCCAGCTTCATTGCAGGCGGCAAAGGCCCAGTGCGCAAAGTCGTTGGAAAAGCCTTCGCGGATAAAGTGGTGCTCACGCAAGGTCTGGAAGGTGTGCTGGAAGATGGAAGCATCGGGACAGACCTTCAACGCCTGAAGCAGTTCCCCCAGGGTGTTGGCTCGTTCGCGTCCGATGCGTAACACGTGAGCGGCGGAGTTGAAGTAAAAAGGCGCCCGTGCCCACCTACCCGTGATGGTGGGCGCCTGCGCGGTGGCCATGAGCGCATCCCCTCCGAAGTCCAAACCCCAAGTTTAGTCGATATAAATTGGATGCGAGCGTGCAGTTCAGGATTGCCTAAAAGAACTGGCTGCCGGTCAATCCCTTTTCGCGGGTTTCCCGCTTGGGGCGCGGGGCGGTCGCGCCAGGAGATAGGAGAGTGCCACCCCGGCCAGCACCATCCATCCGAGGTTTGCCCGCGCCGTGCCGTTTTCCACGCGGAAGCTGTGCAATGGCGGATAGAGAAAGTAGGCGAAGATGAATGCCGAGATTAGCGAGCCATAGATGCCCACCCCGGAACCATAGCGCATGGCCAGCAACACGACGACCACCACGAAAGCCAGGGGCACGATTACGTGCGAGGGTCTGTCCACAAACAACGTCGCCGCCACTGCGGCCGATGCGGCGCACAACAGCACGCCAACTACGGTGGCCAGCGGCTTGGGCAGGCTGAGGAGCATCGGGCCATACAATCCCGTCAATTAAGATGCCAGCATCCCAGGCTGCCGCGGGAAAAATCGAGAGTTGCTGCCTGAGAACTGCCCTTTTTCGCTGGCTTGCCTAACGGCGTTGCGATACAAAATCTGCGAGTCCCCAACGATAAATGATGCCCCATGGCGACCCACTGCTGCTGGAACTCTTCGCCATTTTCGTTTGGGCGAAGGTGTTCGGCGAAGTATTCGAGCAGCTCTCCTTGCCGGCCGTGCTGGGCGAGATCCTGGCAGGGGTCATCCTGGGCCCCTATGCCACAAGATTCGTCAACCCGGGTCCCACCATCTTTTCCATCGCGGAAGTGGGCGCCATCTTCCTGCTGTTTACGGTGGGGCTGGAAACCCACCCCCAGGAGCTGCTACGGGTAGGCCGGGCGTCGTTGCGGGTCGCGCTAGCCGGCGTGGTGGTCCCCTTTGCGCTGGGCTTCGTCTACATGCGCTTTCTGCAAGGGACCTCGGCACATGAATCGACCTTCGTGGCCGCCGCCATGGTGGCCACCAGCGTGGGTATCACGGCCCGAGTACTGGCCGACATGCGTCTGCTGGAAACACGGGTGGCGCGCATCATCCTGGGTGCAGCCGTGCTCGACGACATTCTGGGCATGATCCTGCTGGCGGTGGTCGCCGGCATCGCCTCTGCGGCGGGTGTGCAGTACCTGCAACTGGCGGTGCTCACGAGCGAAGCGGTCGCCTTTGCGGTGTTCATGATTTTCTTCGCGCCGCGGGTCATCCGGCGCATGCGCCCCGGCGTGGAACGCCTGTACCTGCAGAATGCTCCCCTGGTGCTCTCGCTGGCCATCTGCCTGGGACTGTCGGTGGCCGCCGAGCGTATCGGCATGGCAGCCATCATCGGCGCCTTCTTCGCCGGGCTAGCCTTCGCCGAGTACTCGCCGGAATGGAATTTGCAGCCGCGCGTCAACGCCATCAACGAGTTCCTCGCGCCGTTCTTCTTCTTCACCATGGGGTCGCGGCTCGACTTGCGCATCTTTTCCACCGAGGTGCTGATGGTATCGATCGTGGTCAGCGTGCTGGCCATCATCGCCAAGGTGGTGGGCTGCGGCCTGCCGGTGCTGCGCGAGGGATGGTCGAACGCCCTGAAGGTTGGCGTGGGTATGACCCCGCGGGGCGAGGTGGCGCTGATTGTCGCCCTCATCGGGCTGCAGACCAACATGATCAGCCAGTCCATCTACGCCGTCGTTATCTTCATGACCGCGGCCACCACGCTCCTCGCCCCGCCCGTGCTGCGCTACTTGCTCCGGACGGAAGCGCGCCGGGCGACCGCGGCGGGTTGAAGGAGTCTCTCACGAGGACTCTCGTTCCATGAGGGGCTCACGTTCTCCATGCACACGCTTTTGGAAGTGGAACGCGAAAACGGGTGCGTCCAGTCGAAGCTGAGGTTCTGGGCGTTGGATGTCGCTGCACTATTCTGTATGCGTCCCGTATAATCGGCAGCTTCCATGAGTAGTAAAGACCTCACCGGGCGCGTGGCCATGGTGACCGGCGCCTCGCGCGGCATTGGGCGGGCTTGCGCCCTGGGTCTGGCGCGCGCCGGAGCTGCCGTGGCCCTGGCCTCCCGCAACCAGGAGAAACTCGCGCAAGTGGCCTCGGAGATTTGCGCAGCAGGCGGCAACGCCGCAGTGTTCGTTATGGATGTGGGCAGCGAGGATCAGATTCACTCCGCGTTGAAGGCGGCACAGGACCGGTTCGGAAAGATCGATATCCTGGTGAACAACGCTGGCATTAACCGCGACCAGCTGGTGATGCGGATGAAGCGGGCCGATTGGGATGCCGTACTCGATGCCAACCTTACCGCGGCCTATCTGTGCGTGCAGCAGGTGATCGGTCCGATGCTCAAGCAGCGCTGGGGCCGGATCATCAACATCACCAGCGTGGTGGGGCAGATGGGACAGGCGGGGCAGGCCAACTACGCGGCCTCGAAGGCCGGGCTGATCGGGCTGACCATGGCGCTGGCGCGAGAGTTCGCCTCGCGCAACGTCACCGTGAATGCCGTGGCTCCGGGATTCGTCGAGACTGCCATGACGGAAGGGCTTTCGCCCGAGCTGAAAGAGAACATACTGAAGTCCATCCCGCTGGGGCGCTACGGCACTGAGGTGGAGGTCGCCCATGCCGTGCGCTTCCTGGCGTCGGAGGAGGCGTCCTACATAACCGGCCACGTGCTGAACGTGAACGGCGGGATGCTGATGGGGTGAGACGGTGGCGGCTGACTTTGCACCATCTGCAACCAAGGTGAGCATTCTGCAGGCCACCGCCCCCCAGCAGATCGCCGAGGTGCGCGCCTTGTTCCTGGAATACGCCCAGTCGCTGGGCTTCAGCCTGTGCTTCCAGAGCTTCGACCAGGAGGTCGCAGATCTTCCGGGCGACTATGCGCCGCCTACGGGGCGACTTTTGCTGGCGGAGTATGAAGGCAGGCCGGCAGGATGCGTCGCCCTGCACAAGCTGGAGGACGGGGTGTGCGAGATGAAGCGGCTGTACGTGCGCCCGGAGTTCCGCGGCCACGCCCTCGGCCGCCGCCTGGCAGAAGCGGTGATCGCCGAGGCGCGCGCTATCGGCTACCAGCGTATGCGCCTGGACACTATCGCTGACAGAATGAGGGAAGCGGTTGCGCTCTACCGCACCCTGGGCTTCAAAGAGATTGCGCCCTATCGCCCCAACCCGATCGCTTCCGCTTTGTACATGGAGTTGTCGCTTCAGTAGCGGGAATTTCCACAGAAGATTTCGCGTCGCATCGCCGCTTCCGTTCATCACAGAACACATATTCCAGCTACAGGCCCACTCACGATGATGGAATCGCACGTGTCCGCCCAGTCGCTTTCAGGAGTAACTGTCGTCAAGGTCCACGGCCCGCTGAAGCTGGGTCATCCGGCTTTAGATGAGCTGCGGCTGCGCTGCTCGGAACTGGGCAGCCGCAATGAGGTCCGGGTAGTGATTGATCTGGAGGCCGTTCCCGCCGTCGACTCCAGCGGAATTGGCGCCCTGCTGTACGGGTTCACCACCATGCGCAACCGTGGCGGGGAGTGCAAGCTGCTCAATCCGAGCAAGCTTATGCGGGAAGTGCTCGAGCTGGTGGGACTGCTGAAGGTTTTCTCCGTGTACCAGGACCGCGATCAGGCGGTGGCCAGTTTCCACCATGCCGCCTGATGCGGTGTGCAATTCCTTTTACTGTCCCAGAAATGCCAATGAGCTGGCCCACTGCAGAAAAATTCTGCTTGCAACCTCCATCTACTCTGATTACTATGCAGTCACCTCCCCAGGCGTGACGACATCCTCCAGATGAACATCGGCGAGACTATCCGAAGCTTCCGTCTAGTAAAAGGGATGTCGCAAGGCGACATCGAGAAGCGCACCGGGTTGCTGCGCTGCTACCTGTCGAGGGTGGAGAACGGGCATACCATCCCGTCGCTGGACACGCTGGCCAAGATCGCCAATGCCATGGAAATGCCCCTGGCGCAGTTTTTCACCGAGAACGCCGGCGACAACCACCACAGCAAGACCGCCCCCCAACTGAGCGAAGAGGAAGTGCGCTTCCTCACACAGATCCGCCGCTATTCTTCCGCCCTCAACGACAGCGACCGCAAGCTGGTGCTGGCCATGGTCAAGAAGATGGCCGCCAGCGCGAAGTAAAACAGCTATCAGCTCTTAGCGTATCAGCGACTATTCCGTCACTCGTTCGCTCCGTCGAAGCGTCCTAAAGGGAGGGATGCTTCGCTTCGCTCAGCATGACAAGCTGGCGCGTTCGATTTAGCTGAAGGCTGAGAGCTGATAGCTTAAGAGCTACGCGGCCTTACTCATCTCCGTCAGGGCCAGCACGGCCAGCTCCAGGCGATCGCGCGCCCCGGTCTTGCCGAAGACGCTCTGCAAGTGGCGTTTGACGGTGTTCTCGCTGATGGCCAGCTCGCGGGCAATGTCGCGGTTCTTCATGCCACGGGCAACCCGGAAGGCAATCTGGCGTTCGCGCTCCGATAGCCGGTCCATGGAGGTTGCCAGCTCCCGCGCTTCACGGGCCATGGCGCCGACCACCTGCTGGGCCAGCTCGTCGGAGAAGGCGAGCTCGCCGTTGGCCACGGTGCGGATGGCGTTGAAGAGCTTCTCCGGGCTGTCGCCCTTGAGCACCAAGCCTCGACCCCCTAACTTGACCACCTGGGCGTAGTCGAGCTGGCTTTCCGAAGCCGTGAGGACGACGGCGGCCACGCGGCTGCCGGCGCGATCCAGGGTGCGCAGGACTTCGAAGCCGTCGCTCTCCGGCATGAACAGGTCGAGCAATAGCACATCGGGATGGTGCTGCTGGGCGAGGGCGAGGGCCTCGGTGCCGTTGGACGCCGAGCCGGCTACCTGGAAGTCGGGCTGGGTGGCGAGCAGGGCGGACAAGGACTCGCGCAATATGGCATGATCATCGGCAATGGCGATGCGGATCTTGCGGGCCATAGGCTTAGACCGCATAGTTAGATGCTAATTGCCTCCGCTTTTGGCACCAAGCCATATCGAAAGTAGCTGCTCTCCGGAGTAGCTGCTCCTGCCCCGGCGGGAGGGGTGACCTTGGAATCCGCCCGGCTACAATGGCCGGAGGCCGGGTTCGCTCCCGCGACAGCCTGGGGGGTGTGCGTGACAGTGGATGAGGAATTGACGCTGCTCGAGGAAGCCCTACGGCGGCTGAAGATCGAGTATGACGTCTACTTCGGTGGTGGCGCCAAGCGTCCACCCAATGATACCGAGTGGCGCGTCAATCGCATCCTCAGGAAGTACGGCGACGGCCACCGCATGAATTTCTCCCAGCGCTTCCGCTACAACACCCTCGCCCAACGCTACGCCATCTATAGCGACCTGTGGCGACAGAAATTGAGAGTCAAGGAAGAAGGCTATCGCCGCCCGCAGGACGCGCTGCTGGCCATCCAGGGTCTACGCACGGAACAGGCAATGGAAGCGGCGCACGCGCTCCATGAGCCGACCAGATCCGAAGCCGGCGAAGGCGTCGCCTTCAGCGTCCATTGCTCCGACCTCCAGAAAGAGCAGGAAAAAGTGCGGGCGCTGTTTCATGTCCTCAGCGAGGCGCGCGGGAAGTTGGGCGAGCCTGCTTCGGGCTCTTTCGAGTCCTTCCAAAAGTTCCTGGAGCGCAAGACCGCGCAAATCCGCCGGGACTATGGGTGTCATTCCGTGGAATACGCCGTGGAAGTAGAAGAGGGCCAAGTGCGGCTGAAGGCCAAGCCCAGGGTCTAGACGTAGGGACAAGCGGTCA
Source organism: Terriglobales bacterium (assembly GCA_036001865.1). Classification (GTDB taxonomy): domain Bacteria; phylum Acidobacteriota; class Terriglobia; order Terriglobales; family Acidobacteriaceae; genus DASYTX01. The sequence continues at coordinate 4,222 of DASYTX010000262.1, read as the reverse complement.
TCGGTCGTTGGTCGCTGGCCGGCCAAGCTACATTCATCGCAAGAATCTCCACCTATTGCTTGCCTCGCGTGCCCCATTTCTGTCAGTTTATGTAGTTTCCTCCACGTCCGAATTCATCCCTTCGTGAGGTCCAAGGTGTCAAGGATCCAGAGAGCCATCCTCAGTGTCACCGATAAAACCGGCATTGCCGACTTCGCCCGCAAGCTTGCGGGCATGGGCGTGGAGCTCTATTCCACCGGCGGCACAGCCAAGCTGCTGCGCGAGTCGGGCATCGCCGTGCGCGACATTTCTGAGCTGACTGGCTTCCCCGAAATGCTGGACGGGCGGGTCAAGACCTTACACCCGAAGGTGCACGGCGGCATCCTGCATGTGCGCCAGGACCCTGCGCACCGCGCCGCGGTGGCTGAGCACGGCATCCTCGCCATCGACATGGTGGTGGTGAACCTCTATGCCTTCGAGAAGACCGCGGCCAAGCCCGGGGTCGGGCTAGAGGAACTCGTCGAGAACATCGATATCGGCGGGCCCTCGATGATCCGCTCCGCGGCCAAGAACTTCCACGATGTCGCGGTAGTGACCTCCCCTGCCGACTACGACGCCATCGCCGAAGAGATGGCGCGTTCGGGCGGCGAGCTTTCGCTCGACACCAAGTGGCGCCTGGCACAGAAGGCCTTCGCCACCACGTCGGCCTATGACACGGCCATTGCCTGCACCCTGGAGCACGTCAGCCGCAACGGAACCGGCAAGATAGAGTTTCGTCCCGAAAGCGCATTTCCCGAGACCCTGCGGCTTTCGTTCCAAAAAGTGATGGACCTGCGCTACGGCGAGAATCCGCACCAGAAGGCCGCCATGTATTCCGACGGTTCGGGCGCGGGGATCGCCAACGGCAAGCAGCTCCAGGGCAAAGAGCTTTCCTACAACAACATCATCGACACGCAGGCGGCGTGGGACCTGGCGCAGGAGTTCGCCGAGCCGGCGTGCGCCATCATCAAGCATACGAACCCCTGCGGCTGCGCCACAGGCAAGACGTTGCTCGAGGCCTACAAGCGGGCGCTGGAGAGTGATCCGGTTTCGGCCTTCGGTGGCGTGATCGGCGTCAACCGCCCGGTGGATGCGGCCACTACCGAGGAGATGGCAAAGCTATTTGTCGAAGTGATCGCCGCGTCCGCCTTTGAAGATGCGGCCAAGGCGCGCTTTGCAACCAAGAAGAACCTGCGTCTGCTGGAAGTCGTGCCGGCCAGGCGCAAGTGGGTGATCAAGAACATCGCCGGCGGACTGCTTGTGCAAGACGAGGACACCCACGAGCTGAAAGGCGACGACTTGAAGGTGGTCACCGAGCGCAAACCCACCGAGGAAGAGCTGCGCGCCCTGAAGTTTGCCTGGAAGGTATGCAAGCACGTGAAATCAAACGCCATCGTCTATGCGCGCGATGGGCAGACGGTAGGCATCGGCGCCGGGCAGATGAGCCGGGTATTCTCTGCCAAGATTGGGGCCATGCACGCTGTCCTGCCCACCAAAGGCACGGTGGCAGCTTCTGACGCCTTCTTTCCCTTTCCTGACGGCATCGAGGAAATCGCCAAGGCAGGGGCCACGGCCATCATCCAGCCCGGTGGTTCGGTGCGCGATCAGGAATGTATTGACGCGGCCAACCGGCTGGGCCTGGCCATGGTGTTCACGGGGGTGCGGCATTTCCGGCACTGATAGCTGCTAGGTTCCAGTTGCTAGCTCCCATCTCTGAGCCCGGAAAATGGCTGTGGGCGTATCCTCTGGTAACCAGCGGCCAGCGGCTCCTTCATCGTAGAATATGGGTGCACCACCGGAAACGGGTCTGGCATCAAAGCAGGGAAGGCTGTTTCCTCGGGGATTCACTCCATAATGAAGAACACGTGTGCCGTATTACTCCTGCTGCTAGTATCGCTCACGGGCTATAGCCAGGAGCGCCCGGACAAGGACGCCAAACCGGCTGCAGCGCCGGCGGCGAAAGCACCTGAATCCCAGGTCCCTGCGTCCCCTAAGCCTCTCCAGAAGATTCCCAACAAGTCGGCCGCTTACTACCACTACACCTTGGCCCACATGTATGAGGAGCTGCTGGCCATCTACGGCCGCTCCGAGTACGCCAGCCGGGCCATCCAGGAATACCGCCTCGCCATCGAGAACGATCCGAATTCTGAGTACCTGAACTCCGGGCTAGCCGAGCTGTACGCCAAGACGGGGCGGATTCGGGATGCGGTGCTCGAGGCCCAGGAGATCCTCAAGCGCGATCCCAGCAACCTGGAAGCTCGTAAGCTGTTGGGCCGCATCTACTTACGGTCTTTGGGCGACACTCAGGCCGGCACCCAGTCGCAGGAGATGCTCAAGTTGGCCATCGAGCAGTTCGAGGCCATTGTGCGCCTGCAGCCGAAGTCAGTCGACGACCGCCTGCTGCTCGGGCGCCTTTACCGGCTGAATAACGACCTAATCAAGGCGGAGAACGAATTTAAGACGGCGGTCGGGCTGCAGCCCAACGGGGAAGAAGCAGTCACTAGCCTGGCCTACCTTTACAACGAGGAAGGCGACAGCAAGCGCGCCATCGAGGTGCTGACCCGGGTGCCCGAGGCGGAGCGTACGAGCAAGATTTACGCCGCGCTGGGCTACAGCTACGAGCAGCTCAAGCAGTACAAGCAGGCCATCGCCGCCTACAGGAGGTCGGTCGATCTCGATCAGGACAACCTCGACTCCATGCGCGGGTTGGCGCAGAACCTGATGAACGACGGCCAGACCGACGCCGCCCTGGCGCAATACAAGCTCATTGCCGATGCCGATCCCAAGGATGCCCAGGCGTTCCTGCGCATGGCCGAGATCTATCGGCGTTCGGGCAAGTTCGATCTCGCTCTCGACAATCTCAAGAAGGCTGCGTCCCTTGTTCAGGACTCGCTTGAGGTCCCCTATAACACAGCCCTGGTCTATGAAGCCCAGGGGCGTTACGACGAGGCGGCACAGCTCCTCCAGCAACTGTTGCAAAAAACCACGAAGGCCGACGGCAATTACAACTCGGGCGAGCGCAATAATCGCACCGTCTTCCTGGAGCGGCTGGGCAATGTGTATCGCCAACAGGGCAAGCCTCAGCCGGCGCTGGAAACCTTCCGCAAGATCCTTGAACTGGGGACGGAGAATGCCGCGCGCGGCTATCAGCAGATGATCGAACTGCACCGCGAGGCCAAGCAATGGAACGAGGCCACGGCCGTGGCGCAGGAGGCGGTCAACAAGCTACCCAATGATCGCGGCCTGAAGCTGGTGCTCGCCGGGCAACTGGCCGACAGTGGCCAAGTGGAGCAGGCCGTTGCCAGGGTCAAGGAAATGCTCAAGGGCACTGGCGAGGACCGCGAGGTTTACATCGCCATGGCGCAGATGTACAGCCGGCTGCGTCGCTGGAAGGAAGCCGAGGCCGCGGCCGCCGATGCCCAAAGGCTCTCCGACACAGGGGAAGAGCGCGAGTACGTGACCTTTGTGCTGGGCTCGATCTATGAGCGCCAGAAGAAGTACGAGCTCGGCGAGCAGGCGTTCAAGAAGGTCCTTGCCGCCGATCCCAACAACGCCGTGGCGCTGAACTATCTGGGCTACATGCTGGCGGACCGGGGGGTGCGCCTGGAAGAGGCGCTGGGGTACATCAAGCGCGCGATCGAGCTCGATCCTTTGAACGGCGCCTATCTGGACTCGCTGGGATGGGTGTACTTCAAATTGGGCAAGTACGACCTCGCCGAGGAAAACCTGCGCCGCGCCGGAGAGCGCATCGCCAATGATGCCACCATCCAGGACCACCTCGGAGATCTCTACCACAAGACCGGCCGCCTGAAGCTGGCGGCGGCGCACTGGGAGCGCGCCCTGCAGGAATGGAGCCGCACCGTGGCGGCGGAGGTCGACAACGAGGAAGTGGCCAAGGTGCAGAAGAAGCTGGAAGCGGCGCGCGTGAAGCTGGCGCAGCAGGCCGGGGTCAGAAAATAAGGCTGCGGTCCTTCCTTAGCTCTACTCACTGCATTCCATCCCTTGTCGTATTGCGTTGGTTCGCGTGGGTCTCGCCCTAAAAAGCGAGTCAGCGCGATGCTTCGCTTCGCTCAGCATGACAAGCCTTCTGGTGGCAACTTAGATCTCCGGTGAATGCTACACTCGCCTCATGTTGGCGCAGTATGCGGTGCGGGTGGAGTCTTCTCGCGGGCGCAAGCATCCTGAGTCGCCGCATCCCTACCGT
>DASYTX010000261.1:0-9531 GCA_036001865.1 Terriglobales bacterium | reverse complement strand
GTGCGTGCCCTCGTAAGTCTTCACCGACTCCAGGTTGGCCATGTGGCGGAAGATAGGATACTCGTCGGCGATGCCGTTGGCGCCGAGAACGTCGCGGGCCATGCGCGCACACTCCAGCGCCATCCATACGTTGTTCTTCTTGGCCATGGAGATATGCTGATGTCCGGCGCGGCCCTGATCTTTAAGCCGACCTACCTGCAGCGCCAGCAATTGGGCCTTGGTGATCTCGGTGATCATCCACACCAGCTTGTCCTGCACGAGTTGGTGGGAGGCGATGGGCTGGTCGCGGAATTGCTTGCGGAATTGGGCGTATTGCAGGGCCACGTCGTAGCAGGCCATGGCCGCGCCCACTGCGCCCCACCCGATGCCGTAGCGCGCCTGGTTCAGACACATCAGCGCGGACTTCAGGCCGTCGGACTTCGGCATCAGGTTGCATGAAGGCACGCGCACGTCTTGTAGCGACAGGCTCGAGGTCACCGAGGCCCGCAGCGACCACTTGCCGTGTACGTCGGCGGTGGTGAAGCCGGGACGGTCGCGTTCCACCAGAAAGCCGCGGACCTTGCCGCCCTCGTCCTCCACCTTGGCCCAGATGACGGCCACGTCGGCGATGGAGCCGGAAGTAATCCACATCTTCTCGCCGTTGAGCACGTAACCGTCGCCGTCTTTCTTCGCGCGGGTGCGCATGCCGCTGGGATTGGAGCCAAAGTCGGGTTCGGTCAAGCCGAAGCAGCCGATGGCTTCGCCCTTCTGCAGCCGCGGCAGCCATTTCTGCTTCTGTTCCTCGCTGCCGAAGGTGTGAATGGGATACATCACCAGCGCCGACTGCACGCTGACGAAGGAGCGCACCCCGCTGTCGCCGCGCTCCAGTTCCTGCATCACCAGCCCGTACTCGACGTTCGACATCTCGGCGCAGCCGTAGCCCTTCAGGTTGGCGCCGTAATAGCCCAGTTCGCCCATGGGCTTGACCAGCTCTCGCGGGAAGCGGCCTTCGCGGTTGCACTGCTCGATGATGGGGACGAGATTGTCTTCGATGAAGCGGCGCGTGGAGTCGCGCACTAGTCGCTCGTCTTCGCTCAGCAGGGAATCGAACTCCATGAAATCGACTCCCTTGAACTTGATGGCCATGCGGTGTGTTCTCTAGGTTTTTCTTCCTGTACGTCCGGGCAATGGCGGGAAGAAGAAACACTTCAACCTACCAGACGGCAAAAAGAGCGTCAAACCTGCTCACGGCAAGGTGCGGAACAAAAAAAGCGCCGCGCGGCGCCTGCGAAGTCCACGGAAGGGAACGGCTAGTCTAGCGTCAACGTTGCTACCTCGATGGTATCGCCCTGCACCGTGCCGGTCACCGTGGCTTTGAAGTCCTCCTCCTTCTTGGTTTCGGCGATGAGCTTGCGCGCCTGCTCGTTGCCCTCGGCGTCGAACTTCAGGACCTTGTTGTCGGCGGTGAGCAGGGCGTAGCCGTTCTTAGCACAATCCGCCATGGTCATGCATTCCTTGTCGTGCTTCTGGGCAAAATCCGGCTTCTGCTTCTGCAATTGTTCGGTGGCGCAGGCCACGTCGACCAACGTTCCGCTGACCTTGGTCTGCTTCTTCGCGGGATTCCCGGCCACAGCCATGGCAGCGACCAGAGCAACGATCACTATCAATCCTGAAATTCGCTTCACAATCTCACTCCGTTTTGAGATGGATATCCAGTACATCCTACAGACGGGGATTGCGTGGGAAGGTTGCAAATATTTGGCTGACAGGGAGGAGTCTCTGCAGTCGGGGTGACGACCGCGGGCGCGTCATGTAGACTAAAAATTTGCGCGGTGAGTAATCTTTCTACCTGAATACTCCCGGCCAAATCAGGAGACCCCGATGGCGAAGATTGCCAAGACAGCCGACCGCAGGAAGATCATGGACACGTCCAAGAGCACTAATTGTCCCAAGTGCGGCAAGCCGACGCGGGTGGTCAAGCGCGTGAAGGACCGGGAGCGGGGCGTTGGTGGCGGGATGTACATTTCCTGCTCGGCCTGCGAGTTTTTCGAGAGGCTGTAAATACGAGAAGTATCTCAGCGGCTGAAGCCGTGTTTGTGCGGCTGCTAGCGGCACTGAAAGGCGTGTCGTCCCCGCAACTAACTCCAGGGTCGCCCTTTCCACTTTCCCCTTCTCACTTTTCACTGGCCCTTGCTATCTCTTCCACGATCTGCCGCGCCGCAACAGACGGGTCGAGTGCCTGGGTGATCGGCCTTCCCACCACGACGTAATCCGCCCCGGCAGCAATCGCTTCCGCTGGCCCGGCCACGCGGGCCTGGTCTCCCTTGTCTGCGCCCACTGGCCGTACTCCCGGCGTCACGATCACGAACCCGGTTCCCAGGCTTTGCCGTAGCTGCCGACACTCCTGTGGCGATGCCACCACCCCGCCGCACCCGGCAGTTTGGGCGATAGCCGCCAAGCGCAGCACCTGATCCATAGCTCGGCCTGCCACCCCGATTTCCTGGAGGTCGGCGTCGGACAAACTGGTCAGGACCGTCACGGCCAACACAAGAGGCTGGTTTCGGGCCGCCCGGGCAGCTTCTGCGGCGGCGCGCAGCATGGCCGTCCCGCCGGAGGCATGGACGGAGAGCATACTGACGCCCAGTCCGGCAGCCGCGCCCACGGCCGCTGCCACGGTATTAGGGATGTCGTGGTATTTGAGGTCCAGAAAGACCTTGCGGCCGGAGGCTACCAGGTCGCGAACGACTTGGGGGCCCTCGGCCGTGAATAGCTGCTTGCCGACCTTGAACGCGGTCACCGCCTCACCGATGGCACCTACGATCCTATGGGCCTCGGTGGCCGAACCCACGTCCAGTGCGACGATCAGGCGGTCGCGCGGGCCTGGCATTTATCCGGTCTTAAGACCACCTTACTGCATGATCTGACGATTCGAGGCCAGCATCTCCGGCTGGATCAGGTCTAGCCTGACCCGCTCCACCCCCTTATGGCGGAGTTGCAGCAGGGATGCTGCCCCGTAGGACAGGTCTATAATCCGCGTCTGCGGAACCGGACCGCGGTCGTTGACCCGCACCATGACCCACCGGCCATTCCGCAGGTTGGTTACCCTGAGCCACGTGCCCAGGGGGAGCTGGCGGTGGGCGGCCGTAAGCTGGAACATGTCATAAGGCTCCCCGCTAGCGGTGGTTCTGCCGTGAAACTTCTTGCCGTACCAGGACGCGCTGCCTACCTGGTAGGGCTTGGGGGTTTTAGACTTCGGACCCTTTGTAGCGGGTGCTGCCCCCACAGTGGCGCAAAACGCCGCCACCAGGAAAAAGGGTAGTACTCGTCGCATCGGTCAACTCCTCAGTCTGTAATGTCCTCCCCCTACCACAGAATCGAGTAATTGTATGAAAGCAAAGGAGAAACGTCAATCTCGTGTCCATAACCGTGGTACCCTGAACCTCCGGAAACCCAGAGATGCCGCAAATTCTTAGACTTAGATGGCCTCCTGCAGGAGGAGGTTTGCGGTTTCCAACGACAAAATTTGGCACTCGGAGGGCCCACCCTCAGGGCAGCCCCTAATCCCCAGACTACCCAAGGTCTGCCCCAGGGCCACCGCTATTTCTATTCCCGTCGACCACCCCCAGCATTTACATTCCGCATTACCATGCCAGCCTCCCCGCCGGTTGTTTTGACTGTCGCCGGGTTCGACCCCACCTCTGGGGCAGGCGTGACGGCCGATATCAAGACCATCGCCGCCCACGGCTGCTATGGGGTCGCCTGCATCACCGCGCTCACGGTACAAACCACTACCGGCGTGCAGCGTGTGGAGGCCGTCCCAGAGGCGTTGGTTCGGGATACCTTGCGCGAGCTTGGATCGGATGTGGCTATTTCCGCCGTCCGCATCGGCATGTTGGGGAACGATGCGGTGGTGGAGGCGGTTGCCGATTTCCTGCAATCCGCCCGGCCGCCGAACGTGGTCATGGATCCCATCATGGTTGCCACTTCCGGCGCCACTTTGCTCGACCAGCCCGGGATCGACCGTCTCGCCCAAGTCCTCCTGCCGCTGGCCAACGTGGTGACGCCCAACACTGACGAAGCCGCTGCCCTCACAGGCCTGCCTGTTACCAACCTCGAGGAAATGAAGTCCGCTGCCAACAAGCTCCACGAAATGGGCGCACAGAACGTGGTGATTACCGGCGGACACCTGCCTCGCGCCCTCGATCTGCTGAGCATTGCCGCGCCCGCGGGAACGGCGGAGCAGTTGGAGTTCGTCTCCGACCGTGTACGCTCCACCTCAACCCATGGCACCGGCTGTGCCTTCGCCACCGCGGTCGCAGCCAATCTGGCTCTCGGGCGCCAACTGCGCTACGCGATCGTCCTGGCGAAGGCCTATGTAACCAAAGCCATCGCTCGCGCCTACTCCATCGGCAAGGGCGCCAACCCGGTCCACCACCTCTATCGCATGGAGGAGCAGCCTCGCCCGGTGCCCGAGGTTCCCGAGCCGCACAAGTAGATATCAGTGCCGCCGCAGGCAGCGCTGCATGCGCCGCGGCGGCAATGTGACGGAGGAAGGCGCTTCGGGGCGCACTGCACGCCCAACCAGGCGCGCAACTACCACAAGGCGTGTTTTTAGCGGCGCAAAGTGATCAGCGTGGGTTCTGCTGCTGCTGTTGTTGGGCGGGTGGATTCGTGCGATCGTCCGGTGGCGTGCTCTCCGGAGTGGTTTCCTGCGCCGGTGGCTGTGCCATGGCGGGAGGATTCCCCTGACTATCGGCCGGCCGCGTGACCACGGGAGTGTTGTCGCGGCGCTTCAAAACAATAGGTCCTCCGCGGCGTCGCTTGGCTTCCAGCTCCTGCTGCATGCGCGCCTCGACGGTTAGGTTGCTATGCTCTGCGACGCTGCCCAACTGCTGGCCCTCGGCCTCGCGGCGCGAGGCCACGTCTACCCGGGCACCAGCCCGCTCAGCTTCTTCTGCCTTGCGATAAAAGAAGTTTGCCGTTTCACGGTCGCCGTCCATCTCGGCGACGTATCCCATATTGTTCAGCGTGAAAGCATCATTGGGGTCGAGCCGGTGGGCCTCTTCGAAGTAGGCCCGAGCCGTGCGGCGTTCATTGCGGTTGAGCGCCGAAACTCCGCGCAGGTTCAGCCGCGCCACGCGCGCGCTCACCGACTCTCCTTTGCGCATCAGGCTGCGGATCTGGTCAGCGTTCTCCGCGGCCACCTCGCCAATCCCTTTGCCCCGCCATTTCGAGTTGACGGTCACGATGACCGCTTCCTGCGAGCCGGTGCGCGCCGCCTGGCTGTAGTAGCCCAGCGCCTTCTCCCATTCGCCCTGCTTTTCCTGGGCAAGGCCCAGATTGTTCAAGGTGAAGGGATTCTTAGGATCGATCCGCAACGCCCGCTGCAGTAGGATGTCGGCTTCCGGCGCGCGATCTTTCTGCATCAGACCGATGGCCGCCACATTTAGACGATTGACCTGCATCTGGCTTTCCTGCGCCTGTCCGGCCACCGCCGCTACGCTTTTGCCTTCCAATTCCGGTGAGCTGGCCTGGTCCACCATGGCCTCCGAAGGATTTTCCGCGGCCAGGGCATAGAAGCGCTGCGCTCGCTCGATCTCGCCCTCGAGTTCGGCCACATACCCCAGATTATTGAGGGTGAAAGGATCGTTCGGGTCGAGCAGGTAGGCCTGATAGAAGAGTCTCTTGGCCTTGGCGTAATCGTGCTTCTCGACGGCCTTCACGCCGTCGCGGTTCAGTTTCTGCACGGGCGTGGGCTTGCTGCGCTTGGGGATGGTGATGCGGATGTCCTGACCTTCCGCCGCACCCACCCACAGGATCGCGAGGAGCGCCGCCTGAGTCACCAGCAGACGCGGCTTCACAAACATGGGTCCTCCAGGGGTTCTCAACAGCAAGGTGCCTGCCACTGGTGGGCAGCAGCTTTCACCTTCACTTGGAGGGTAGTTTTGCCACAGCGGGTTTTCTCGGATTCCAACCTCGTGCTCTTTGTGGATAGGGGCGTGCTATCCCATTGTGGGGTGCATGCATCCAACTCTGCGCAGAGGAGCTGCAGGAGTCGGCATGAGAGATTTGTTACGATTCGCTTCCTGGCTGCTGTTGGGGCTGGTGGTGTCCGCTGCCGCCCAGCAAGCGGTTTCCGGCACTCCGTCCACGACTACTGTGGCGCCGGCTGAGAGCACCGGCGATCCGCTGCTGGACGTTCCGCCGATGCCCCAGGGGAACGTCACCCTCGTGGGCGGCACGGTGAAGAACATCGATCGTGTGCGCTACCGGCTGGTGGTCCAGCCCTTCGGCAGTGGCACCAGCATGAAGATGACTTTCGACGAGCGCACCCACATCTACCGCGATGGCATCGAGACCACGCACCTGGGCATCCGCAAAGGCGAGCGCGTGTACGTGGACACTATGCTCGACAGCCACCGCGTCTTTGCCCGCAACATCCGCGTGGTGACGGGCGGGCAGGCGGCTGACTCCGCCGGCCAGGTGCTCAGCTTCGAGTCCAGCAGCGGCATGCTGATGCTACGCGACCGCCTGTCCTCGCGAGACGTGGCCGTGCGCGTAACGCCCACCACTATGATTCGCCTCAACGAACAGGCGGGCACGCAGGCCGACCTCAAGCCCGGGGCCATCGTCACCGTCAAGTTCGCCCCCGAACGCGGCTACCGGGGTATCGCGCGCGAGATTTCTGTAGTGGCCGCACCCGGTTCCGCATTCCTGTTTGTCGGGCGCGTGACCCACATTGACCTGCGCAACGGCGTGATCTCCATCGAAAGCCAGACCGACAACAAGCTTTACGACATCCACTTCAGCGCCGATCGGGTGCGGCTGCCGGAGGAATTCACCATTGGCGCGCAAGCCCGGGTGATGGCCACCTTCGACGGCTCGCGCTATCGCGCCGACACACTGACGGTCGAGCAGCCACGCTCGCAATGAAAAACCTTTTAAGCGGTGAAAAAATAAAAAGACGACGCCCCTGCGCGTCGTCTTTTTCGGGGAACAGCGAACTCTAGGTCGTCGGCCGTTTCAGCAGGATAGCGGCCAGGAACGCCACCGCAGCGGCCAGCAGCCACTCGATGCGCCAAACCTGAACTGCCTGCCAGTCGAGCACGGTGGTGGCGGTGAAGACCAAGCCGGTCCCGATCGCCGCCAGCGTGCAGACGATCCCAATGATGAACGCAATCAGCGAGCTCAGAGGCAGTCCCAAGGCTTCTTGCAGGCGCCGGATGTCGAGCATGTTGCTCAGGCCCATGCGTGGCCTGCCCAGCCGCGGCTCGCGCTCCAGGCCGCACAGGTGGCAAAAACGCGATCCCATCACAAACTCGGTTCCGCAGCTTTCACAGGTGCCGGCCTGTGCCTGGTTAAGCGCCCTGGCCTGGGTCTCCACTGGTGGGCGCCAGAACTCGTCGCGCGCGTCCAAGTTACCCACGGTGTTGGGCATTACACTCCCTCCAAGGCACATTGAACGCAAACTGATGGCCAAATGCCTAGGCTGCAAACCTCGCTGCCTCAATGGCTTGCAGCCGCGTGTCCGCGAAACGCCCGAACCTGTCGAGCAAGATTTACTTGCTTGTCGACAATGTTGAACTGCCGGCTGGCACCTGCGGGCGGGCGGGAGCGCCGCGTTTAGCCGCGCCGGGGCATGGGGAAGACCTTAGCGTTCGGCGCAGCGCGGTGCCAGAAATCGAGCAATAACAGGTCAGAAGCGCAAAACGAGAGCCTGGCCGGACGCGCCTTGCCGTCGTTGAAAATGTGCTCGTCCAGCAGCATGTAGAGCCGTGTCAGCGAGATGCCCAGCGCCTTGGCGGCTGCGGCTTCCGAGTAGAACTCTTTTTTGTACTGGTTTGAGCGCATAGAGGCGCGCCGTTCTTGGGGGATGGCCACTTGTATCGTTTGTTGCTGGCGCAGCCCATCGGGTAAATTCCTCATGTGGCCTCCGCCCGCTACCCTAGACGGGGGAACTTCTCGCCCCGCCTTGCGTATGTAACAATTAAAAAGACGAGGGTTCTTATGTATTGCAACTACTGTGGCAAGGTGATTCAGGAAGACGCGGCGGTGTGCGCCTATTGCGGCAAGCGCGTGGCGACGGTGATCGCACGCAAGCGGCTGGTCCGCCCACGTACGGGGAGAAAGATTGCGGGCGTGTGCCAGGGTGTGGCGGAGTACTTCGACCTGGACGTGAACCTCATCCGCCTGGTGTGGCTGCTGTCGGTCTTGTTCTCCGGGCTGGGCCTAATCGCCTACATTGTGGCCTGGATCATCATTCCTCAGGAACCGGAGCTGGCCAGCGTTCCGGCAGTTGTCGAGCGGGCGCCAAATACATGACGCGCTTCGGCGGGACGCGCTAGCCTCCATGCACCTGGCGAGCGGCGACGCGCAGATTTTCTATCAGGTGCGGGGCGAAGGCCCTCCCGTCGTGCTGCTGCACCCCTTTCCCGCCAATCACGATTTCTGGGCTCCCGCGGCCGACCTGCTGCAGGCGCGCTATCGCCTGGTGGTTCCCGATCTGCGTGGGCATGGCGAATCTTCGCCCGGCGAGGGCCCTGCCACTATGGAAAAGCACGCCACCGACCTGGTGCGCTTGTGCGACGCAACCGGTATCACCAAGGCGGTCTTCGCAGGCGTGTCCATCGGCGGCTACATTCTTTTCGAGTTCTGGCGCCGCTACCGCGACCGCGTCTCCGCCCTCATCCTGGCAAACACTCGCGCTACTGCGGACACGGAAGAAGGCCGCGCCAATCGCCTAAAATCCGCCGAGGAGGTGGAGAAGCACGGCCCGGTGCCGTTCATCGACAGCATGGTTCCCAAGCTCCTTGGCCAGACCACGCGCACCACGCGCCCTGATCTCGTAGAGCGCGCGCGCAAGATGATGCTGAAGATGACCGTGGCCGGAATCGCCGCCGGGCAGCGGGGAATGGCGGCGCGCCCCGACTCGGTGTCCACCTTGAAGACCATCAATGTCCCGACCCTCATCCTCGCCGGTCAGGAGGACACCCTTACTCCGGTCGCCGATGCCCAACTCATGCAGAGCCATATCGCGGACAGCCGGCTGGAAGTACTGCGCGCCGGGCACTACGCCGTTTTCGAGCAGCACGAACCCGCCGCCCGCCTGATCCGCACCTTCCTCGATTCCATCAAGTCGTGGTAATCGCCGGCCGAGCGGCGGCGTTCATGGCTTTCCAACCGGTCTCGCGAACACTACAATCTCTGGCGCCATGATTGATACCTACTTGGTTCCGGCGAAGACGGTCGTCACTGCCAAGGGCGATGGGCCTGTAGTAGACATCAGCACCGCCTCCGGCAAGACCTTCCTGGTCGCCCTCAACATTATCCGCATCGTGGAGCAGGAGGCGTTGGACGTGAGTGTGTGGGGCTCGGGCGATGGCGCTAACTTCGGCCAGAAGCCGTTAGCTACTTTCCCGCAAAAGTTTTATGCAGGACAACACCCACTGTTGCTGGATTTGTCGCAGCAGCCCGAGATCAAGTTTCTGCGGGCACACTGGGAGGTCAATCGCTGGGGCCGCGGTTCGGAAACTCCGATGTTCGAGTTTCATG
>DASYTX010000260.1:0-5712 GCA_036001865.1 Terriglobales bacterium | reverse complement strand
GTTGTCCTCGACAATGTCAAACAGCGAAGCATCGGGATTGCTTTCCAGGTAGCGGCTGGCGGACTCGCGGCCAGTGATGTGCCCCGGCAACAGCTCCGGTCCGATAGTGGAGGAACTTGAGAGCACTACGGCGCGCTCCACCACGTTCTCCAGCTCACGCACGTTGCCCGGCCAGCTATAGTCCATCAGCGGACGCAGCGCCTCCGGAGAGAAGTGGCGCGGCGGCTTGCTATTCTCCGCGCAGAATTTCTTCAGGAAGTGCTCCACCAGCGGGGGGATGTCCTCGCGCCGGTTGCGCATCGGCGGCAGTTCAACCGTAATGACGTTCAGCCGGTAGAAAAGGTCCTCGCGGAACCTGCCTTCCTGTACTGATTTCCTCAGGTCCACATTGGTGGCGGCGATCACGCGCACGTCCACCTGGATCTCCTGCACCCCGCCCAGGTGCATGAACTTGCGGTCTTGCAGCACGCGCAGGATCTTGGCCTGCGTCTCAAGGCTCATGGTGGCGATTTCATCAAGAAAGATCGTTCCACGGTCGGCGACCTCAAACAGACCTTTCTTAGAGGCAATCGCGCTGGTAAATGCACCTTTGACATGGCCGAATAGCGTGGACTCCAGCAGATCGGTAGGCATGGAGCCGGCATTGACGGGCACAAACGGCCGGTCCTTGCGGGGCGAGTTCATGTGGATGGCCTTGGCGATCAGCTCCTTGCCCGTCCCGCTTTCCCCCTGAATGAGCACGGTGGAGCGGCTGGGCGCCACCTGGGCCACCAGGTCGAGGATGCGCAGCATGGGCTCGCTCTTGCCCACGATGTTTTCGAAGTTGTAGCGCTGCTTGAGAGCGCGCTTGAGCTGTATGTTCTCTTCCTCAATGCGCCGGCGGACGATGACGGCACGAATGTCGGCCAGCAGCTTTTCGTTGTCCCAAGGTTTCTGGACGAAATTAGCTGCGCCCGCCTGCATGGCGTTCACCGCGTTCTCCACCGTGCCGTACGCGGTAATCATGATGACGGCAAGCTGGGGATCGCGTTCGTGTATCTCGGTCAGCACCTCCAGGCCGTTGCGCCCGGGCAGCGCGAAGTCGAGCAGCACCAGGTCGAAGGGCTGGCCGGCGAGACGCGCCAGGCCGTCCTCGCCGCTGGCGGCCGTGTCTACGCGATAGCCTTCCATCTCCAGCAAGGTCTGCAGAGATTCGCGGATGCCGTCCTCATCGTCGATGATCAGGATCGACGCTGCGCCGGCGCTTTCCTGCGGATTCAGAGTCCTGCGTGACAGCACGGCAGCTTCAGACATGGGTGCTCCCTCGATTCACTCGGGATTGCGGCTGCAAATCAAACATTGACAGCCTTTCTTACCAGGGGAAATTCCAGATAGAACGTGGTGCCCGTCCCGGGCTTGCTCTCCACCCGGATCTTGCCGGCATGCTCCTGGATGATGCCGTAGGTGACAGAGAGTCCCAGGCCGGTGCCGCGCCCCTGGCCTTCCCGCGGCGCCGCCTTGGTGGTGAAGAATGGGTCGTAGATGCGATGCATGTGCTCAGGCGGGATGCCCGCGCCGGTGTCGCTGATGGTCACGTTCACGCCTTCGCCGTTCGAGGTCGAAACCGTCAGCGTGCCTCCGCCCTCGGCCATAGCATCCTTGGCGTTAAGAAACAGGTTGAGGAACACCTGCTGCAGTCGTCCGGGATTGCCATGGATGGTCGGCAGGTCGGGCGCCAGCTCGTCGCGCACGACGATGCGCGCCGTCCTGAACTGGTGCTCCAGCAGAGCCAGCGTGTCGGCGATCACTTTGTTGAGGCTGATGCTGGAAAATTCCGTCCCCGTGGTGCGCGAAAAGTTCAGCAGGTTGTTGACGATCTCCGAGGCGCGGAAGCTCTGGCGCGTGATCTTCTCCAGCAGTCCCGACTTCTGCTCGTCGCCCTGGAGCTGCTTGGCCAGCATCTGCGCGTAGGAAGAAATGACCGCCAGCGGGGTGTTGACCTCGTGCGCCACCCCGGCGGCCAGCAGGCCGATGGAGGAAAGCTTGTCGGCTTGCGAGAGCTGCGACTCCAGGGCCACGCGCTCGGTGATGTCGTCCATGATGATCAGCCGGCCGATCACGTGGAACCGTCGCGTCACCAGCGGGGCGATGGCCATGTTAGTGATGCGCGCTCCCGCGGGCGTCTCCAGCCGGAACTTGTAGAGGTTGTGGATTCCGGAATTCTGACGGAAGCGGTAGTAGTCTTCGAGAAAGCTAGCGGAAAAGACCTCGCGCAGCGAGCGCCCCAGGGCCGCAGCGCGGGGCGTGGCATACATGACTTCCATCTGTGAATTCCAGGACTCGATGCGGTCGTCGAGGTCTACCGCCAGCACGCCGACGTTGATGGACTCCACGATGTTTTCGTTGAAGTCCTTTAGCCGCTCATATTCCAGCACCTTCTGCTCCAGCGAGGCATACAGGCGGGCGTTCTGGATGGCGATGCCGATGTAGCCGGCCAGTGTCTGCAGCAACTCGACGTCCTCGCTCGACAGGAAGTCGCCCTCCATGGTCTTGCCCAGACCCAGCACCGAGATGATGCGGTTCTGCACCGTGCACGGGATGTAGTAGTTCAGATCCAGGCGCGCGATGGCCTGCTGCGCCGCGGGTGTCTCGTGGAGCACCTGGTGCGTGTTCTCATAGAACATGTGCCCTTCGGCGAAGTCGGCACGCTCCAGGAAGCTCAGATCGAGGTCCGCCATGCTCGACATGCCGAACGACTTCGCCAACCGGAAGCGCTCGGGGTGTTGTGGGTCGGAGAGGAAAATTGCCACCCGGTCCACCAGCAGGGTGCGCGAGAGCCGGTCGGTGACTGCGCTCAGCATCTTGTTCAGGTCGGTCTCGGAGCTTAGTTCGCGGCCGAACTCCACCAGGGTGCGGCGGTAGTCGTAACGCTTTTTGTAGAAGACCCGATCGAGACGGACTTGGATCCAGTTCTTCACCGGGTCGAACAAAAGCGCGGCCACGATCATGGCGATGACCAGGCCAGCG
This sequence comes from Terriglobales bacterium, assembly GCA_036001865.1. GTDB lineage: Bacteria > Acidobacteriota > Terriglobia > Terriglobales > Acidobacteriaceae > DASYTX01. Next base: position 2,706 of record DASYTX010000260.1, on the reverse strand, counting down.
TACCCCGCCCCGGGCACGCTCTTGTGCACGATCTCGGCCACCAGGCCGACGGCGCCGAAGTACAAGCCCACGATGGCGGCGGCCGCCAGCGTGTAAGCCATGCCGCGCTTGAAGATGATGTCCACGTCCATCAGCCGGTAGCGCACGATGGCATAGCCGAAGGTCAGGGGCAGGAAGACCAGGGAGAAGGCCGAGACCGCCATCAGCGTGGTCGGCATCCGCCCACTCAGGTAAGGAATGACGTAGAAGAGCGTGAACGGCGTGATGGCCAGCAGGGTGCCGCGATACACCCACTTCATCTGCTGGCGGAGAATGGGCGTGTCTGCCCGCCGGTAGGTGCGCCGGAAGACCAGCGCCGCGATCGCGAAAAATATGGTCAGGTAGAGCATCTCCACGCGGTCGAGGTTCCAGCGCAGCAGTTCGGTGGCGGTACGGGTCCCCAGCACCCAGACATGGATGGCCAGCAGCAGCAGGGCAGGCAGGTAGACCAACGAGAGCAGCCAGTGGCGGCGGAAGACGCCCTCAGGGAAAGTCAGCGCGAAGTGCAGGAAAAGCGCCGGTTGTAGCAGCCACGCCACCACGTTGCACCAGTAGACCGCGGTGTCGAACGGGCTCCAGTTGCCGACATACTTGAACGAATAGAAAATGAACGATACCAGGCAGAAGACGTAGAAGTGCGTGGACTTGGGCGCGGTCCAGCGGCGCAGGAAGACGAACAGCCCGATGCCCAGATAAATCAGCGCGATCAGCCGCAGGCCGACGTACAGCGACTTGTCCGCGGGGGTGAGAATGACGGAGACGTTGACCGGGACTTCGTTGCGCACCAGCGAGTAGGTGGCGCTGTTCCACACCCCGGCGCGGAACTGTCGCGCGGTCAGGGCAGCAACGGTGTTGACCGTCCGGTTGTTGACGGCGACCAGCTCGTCGCCGTCTTTGATGCCCGCCTTGTCTCCGGGACTGCCGGGCACCACCCGCTCCGCTTTCAGCCAGGCCTCGCGCTCCACCCACCAGACGCCGTCGTATGGGACCCGGTACTCCAGCTCCTTGCGGAAGTTGATGACCGCGAAGATCACCGCCGCCACCGTGAACAGCGCCAGGACAATGGCGGTGAAACGGACTTGGACTTCTTTTTTCATGGGCGGACGGGACGCATGGCGGGCGGGGCGCAACTCGACCGCTCTCCCGCCGACTTCCGGGAGCAAGTCGTGTTCCAGCGTCGGGTTCATAGTGTGATGAGTAACTCGCCCCTGGTGAGATAGATACGCCATTATAGGTGAAATGCAGTAGGGCAAATCCATATTTTGGAAGCAATCTCTTGTTTTGCGTATGTACCTGCTGACTCAGGTGGTTGACTTGGCCAAGTGGCAAATGGAGGTAACCTCAATTGGACGGCCTGGGCGCGGCAAAATAAAATCGCTTGGTCAGGGGGCGGGATTAGCGTGAACACATTGGAACAGATCGCCGAGCTTGAGCGCCGCTACCTGCTCCCCACCTACAGCCGCTACGCGCTGGCGATTGCGCGGGGCAAGGGTGTCTTTGTTTATGACGTCGACGGCCGCCGCTACCTCGATTTTGTCGGCGGCCTGGGGGTGAACGCTCTGGGCTACGCCCATCCTCGCATCATCCGCGCTATCCGCGAGCAGGCCGGGCGCGCCATCCACATCTCGAACCTCTACTACCACGAGTACCAGGGCAAGCTGGCCGAAAAGCTATGCCAGTTGTCAGGTCTGGACCGCGTGTTCTTCTCCAACAGTGGCACTGAAGCCATGGAAGGCGCGCTGAAGCTGGCGCGCGCCTTTGGGCACGCCAAGGGCGGCGACGCCAAGTGCGGCATCGTGGCGCTGGATGGCTCTTTCCACGGCCGCACCTTCGGCGCCATCTCCATGACCGGCCAGGAGAAGCATCGTGCCGGCTTCGAGCCGCTGCTGCCCGGTGTGACTTTTATCCCGCTGAACGACCTCGAAGCCCTGCGGGCCGCCATCGACGACAACACCTGCGCCGTCGTGCTGGAGCCCATCCAGGGGGAAGGCGGAATCCGCGAGTGCTCGCCCGAGTTCATGCGTGAGGCGCGTGCAGCAGCCAACCTCCACGGCGCGGTGCTGATCTTTGACGAGATTCAGTGCGGTCTCGGGCGGACGGGCAGCATGTTCGTCTTCCAGGAGTTCGGCATCGTGCCTGACGTCGTGGCCGTGGCCAAGCCCTTGGCAGCCGGCCTGCCGTTGGGAGCGTTCATCGTCAAGGAAGGATTGGCATCGGCCATGTCGGCCGGCAGGCACGGTACGACCTTCGGCGGCGGCCCGCTGGCCTGTCGCGTCTCTCTCGAATACTTCGCCGTGTTGGAGGAGCAGAATCTGCTGGAGCAGGTCCGCCGGGTAGGCGCCTGTCTCGCAGCCGAACTGGACGCGGTCAAGCAGAAATTTCCGGCGGTGGTCGAGCGGCGCGGTCGGGGGTTGATCCAGGCCTTGGAACTCGATATCCCGGCGCGGCCGCTGGTGGAAGCGGCGTTGGCCGAAGGTGTCTTGTTCAACAGCACCCAGGACGTGGTGCTGCGCTTTCTTCCACCAGTCCTCGTCGAGGAAAAGCATGTGGACCGCGGCATGCGTGTGCTGCGCGCGTTGCTGCGAAAGGCAAAGCCGGCGAAAGGGGCACCAGCGCAAACCTCCGCCGCTGACTGAACCAACAAAAAGAGGAGAGCCGAAGCCCTCC
>DASYTX010000259.1:0-12427 GCA_036001865.1 Terriglobales bacterium | reverse complement strand
CGCTTTCCTGGCGCTGATCGCGTTGGTGAACGGTGTTCTAGGCGGGACCCACAACTGGCTCGCCGCGCACGGATTTCCCTGGTTTCCGTCCAGCCTGGAGCGCATTTTAGGAGCGGTCTTCGCACCCATTGCCTGGATGATTGGCGTCCCAGCTAGAGACATTCACGTGGTTGGCAATCTCCTCGGTACCCGCATGGTGCTGAATGAACTGGTGGCTTTTTCCATGCTGGGAGCCCAGAGGGAATTGCTTTCGGCGCGCGCTTTTACGCTGGCTACGTTTGCCCTCACAGGTTTCGCGAACCTGAGCTCCATTGGAATTCAGATCGGTGGCATTGCCGCGCTTGCGCCCAATAAGAAAGATGAACTGGCACGCCTGGGCTTGCGGGCGATGCTCGCAGGGACCATGGCCAACCTGATGTCGGCATCGATTGTCGGCATCCTGCTGCCAATCTCATGAGGCCAACCACCAGGCACCAGCAGCGACTTGATGAATTCGCCCGCGCCCGGCGAGCTGCCAATCTCATCCGGGCCAGGATCAAAGCCAAGCCTGAGATCGGGTTGGTTCTAGGTTCCGGGCTTGGCGGGTTTGCCGACTCACTCGCCGGCCGCACCGTCATCCCGTACCAAAAGATCGCAGGCTTCCCGCGCTGCAGCGCCATCGGCCATGCCGGTCGGCTGGTGTTCGGGAAGATTGCCAGCGTCCCGGTGGTCATCATGCAAGGCCGGGTCCACCTGTACGAGGGGCACTCACCGCAAGACGTTATCTTTCCAACGCGCGTCCTTGGCCAGCTCGGCGTGCGGGCCGTTATCCTCACCAATGCCGCCGGCGGCATCAATCCGGACCTGCCTGCTGGCTGTTTCGCGGTACTGTCCGACCACATCAACCTCCAGGGGACGAATCCCCTGGTCGGACCCAACGACGAGCGCTTCGGCCTGCGCTTTTTCGACATGACGGAAACATATGACCGGCGTTTCCAGGGGATTGCCGTCGAGGAAGCAACGCGTCTGGGCGTTCGCGTGGGCCGCGGCATCTATGCAGCCCTGATCGGACCTTCTTATGAGACCCCAGCCGAAATCCGGTATCTGCGTGCGATCGGCGCCGACTTGGTGGGAATGTCCACGGTGCCGGAGGTGATTGCGGCGCGCCACATGGGCATACGGGTGCTGGCCATCTCCTGCGTGACCAACATCGCCGCGGGGCTTTCGCCGCAAAAGCTCGACTACAAAGAGGTGCTGGAAATCGGAGAACGCCTTCAGGGCCAACTCGGCGACTTGCTGCAGGCAATCGTTCCGCGCATGCAGAAGGAACTAGGAGAACGCCCGGACGAAGCTGCCCAGCGCCTCTGACCGCCTCCTAGAACTTTAGCTCAAATTGTTGGAAATCGGCTTCCAGTGCCCACTGCAACTGCGCACGCTGGCTGGAATCCAGCAGCTTCCGGCAGCCTGGTGAGAGCTTCTGCCCGCCCGGCGTGTCAGACGCGCATTGTTGCGTAACTTTGAACGGACTGGTCTGCGCCCACAGACTCTTGCCGGGCAAAAAGCTGTATTCCAGGCTGTTGCGCGCAAAAGTCTTCAGGTCGCCATAATCCAGGTCGAAGCTTTCGACGGCCCGCTGGAATTCCTGGGTTAGGTTCGAGCGCGATACGCCCTCATCGTCGGTGGCCAGAGCCACCGGAACTCCACGCTTCAGGTAGATGGGCAGCGGGTGATGGAGTCCGCGCACGCCCAGGATCACGTCATTGCTGGTAAGACAGATTTCGACCAGGATTCGTCGTTGTGCCATCTCGCGCAACAGCTCGGTGGGATTGTCCTCGTACATCACGTCAACGCCGTGCCCGATCCGTTCGGCGTGCCCGCGTCGGATGGACTCCCGAATGTGAGACCGCAAATCTTCTGGTGGCACCAGGCCGGGCGCCAGTTCACCGGCGTGCAGCGTGATGTGCACTTTCGGGTAGAGCCGGTGAAGGTAATCCAGCATGCGCATGTGCAGACCAAAATCGCGCCGAGGGACATAAGCGTCTTCCGCCATGACCAGGTTCAGCGCCACCACTCGCGGATCACGGCTGGCCATTTCGAATCCGAACACCATCTGGGCAAAAACCTGGGCTGGGGGAAATGCGCGAAGGACCTCGGATATGTAACGCACCACAAGTCTGCAGCCGCGATCGGCACGGTCGGTGCTGCAGGCGAAACTGGCACGCATCTTGGATTCGGCCGCGTCCAGCGCCTCAATCCTTGACGCCACGGCTGACTGCAGTCCGGCATCGAGCAGCGCGGCCCGCATCGCAGCAAAATCCTCTGTCCACGTCAGTCGTTTGCTCAGTTCGGTGGCACTGCCTTGCTCGAGATCCAGGATGAGTTCCAGATAGCTTTCATTCTGTGCTGCGGCGCGCGAAACCACCTCTGCGAGGAAGTCGCCCGTGTGCTCGCGGGTGACCAGGAGGAACTTGGGAAAGGTATCAAAAAAGTGATCGTGGCCCGATTTGCTGCCCGGCTGGAAGTCGAGCATCGAAAATGCCTTGAGCATCTGGCGGTAGAGCCCGTCCTCCTCCAGGGCCCGCCGCACTGGTGGACGATTGTTCTCATCGCACGGTGGCGCAAGCAGCGCCGAGGTGCTGCGGTTCACGCAAAGTCCATCCGCGGCGGCGAACCGGATGAAGTTTTCGGCGTAGACACTGCCGATCAGGTGGTTGTGCAGGTCGCCACCTTTTGGCATTTGACGGAGAAATTCTGTCGTGAGACCAGGTTGGCCGCGGATCGACTCAAAGTGTCGAGAAGTACGCTGCTCCGGGGTCGGATTGCTTTGCGCCCAGATAACCGCCGTAAGGATGGGAAGAACTGTCAACCAAGCGAAGGTCATTCTAGGGCGGCTCATCCCGCGAGTCTGCAGGCACACGAGTTGGCCATCCGCTCGGAGCGAATCCTGGAGAATTCGAACGACTTGCCGGAATGGAACGTCCACGATAAGGTTGCGCTATTCCATTAGATACTTTGTGCAGTTCTGTCAAGATCCACTTTCGCGCCGGCCCCAGAGCGGCTGGTTGCGCTCGTTGCAGCTTGATCCCCCGCATCCCGTATGACGATGAGCCGACGAAATGCGTGAGTTTACAGGGCAGGTTGCCCACCTGGGTAAAAGCACAGGTGACTTGCCCCCCGGACGGAGCGCCTACCATATCAAATCAACTTGGCAGCGACTTACCGGACGGCTGACTGTAGATGGTTTTGTAGCCGCGACAAGATTGGTCGGGGAGAGAGGATTTGAACCTCCGACCCCCTGGTCCCGAACCAGGTGCTCTACCAGGCTGAGCCACTCCCCGACGTGTAAAGGAAGGCGCGCGAGAAGGCGAGGCCGCCGAACCAAAAATTCTGCGTGAACTCGCCGTTGCGTCAGTATATCAGATGAGTCCCATCGCACTGGCCCGCTACCAAGCCAAGGGCGTTGACTCCTGTAACTCGATCCCGAGGCCTTCAGCGCAGACCGCATCGGCCGTCGACTGGGGCTATGGCCTTCCCAACGTCAAGTGAAGGCGCACACTCCATCGATCTCTCGCGGTGGTGAAGCGCGCTGGCGTTCTGGTACCCTGAAGCGCCCTTCATGCGATTGCAATCTTGGCCAAGTTTGCTGGTGCTCCTGTGGGGTGCGATGCTAGTGGCCTGCGGCACTCCGGGTGCGCCGCAGCCGCCGTCGCTGGAATTGCCGCGACCGGTAGAAGACCTTTTTGCCAAGCGCAAGGGCGACGTGGTGACCTTGACATGGACACCGCCGCGCCAGACTACCGACGGCACCCGCATCCGTCACATGGGCGTGACCCGCATCTGCCGCGGCATCAACCTGGTTGCGATGGACCAGTGTCTGGAAGTCATTGGCGAGCTGCGTCCGGACCAACTGCCGGCTTCCACAGCCGCTGTCTTTACCGACCGGTTGCCGCAGCGCCTGCAGCAGAGCCAGATGACCGGCTTTGCCGCCTACGCTGTCGAAACGCAGAACGACCGTGGCCGCAGCGCAGGGCTTTCCAACCAGGTGCGCGTGCCGCTGGCGCCGACCCTGCCGCCGCCGCTCGACCTCAAGGCCGCGGTTACGCCCGAGGGGGTGCTGCTCACCTGGTCGGGCGAACTCCACGAACATGATCCCGAGAATCGCCTGCGCCATGCGTACAGGGTTTCGCGGCGCATCAGCGGCACAGTCGCCGAGTCTGTGATTGGTCAAGTGCAGGTGAAGGATGCGCGCGCGGCAGAGCTGCTAGATCGCAACGTGGAATGGGAGAGCAGGTACGAATACAAGGTGACACCGGTAACGATCGTCGGCGACGGGCCTAACCCGCCGCAGGTGGAGGGCGAGGACAGGCCCTGGTTGGAGGTCTACGTCCACGATTCCTTCCCGCCGGCGGCACCGACCGGGGTGGAAGCAGTGTTTTCCGGACTAGAGCAGCAGAAGTTCATCGATCTGACGTGGGCGCCCAACACCGAGGCCGATCTGGCGGGCTACAACGTTTATCGCCGGGAGGCGGGCGCACCGGCGGTGAAGATCAACACCGAGCTGGTGAAGACGCCGGCCTTCCGCGACAGCGGCGTGGCTGCGGGAAGACGCTACTTCTATTCTGTTTCCGCCGTGGATCTGCGCGGCAACGAGAGCGGCCGGTCGCCGGAAGCCAGCGAACAGGTGCCATAAAGGACTTGCGGCAGACCGCGCGTCGGCGGTCGCAGAGGACATGGATGTTTTCATCACCGGCGGGACGGGATATATCGGCAACCTGCTGATCTCCGAACTGGTGCAGCGCGGGCACAAGGTGCGCGCATTGGTTCGCCCAGGATCGGAGGGAAAACTTCCCCCGGGAGCGCAACCAGTACTAGGAAATGCGCTGGACGCCGATTCCTACGCGGACAAGCTCAGTGCCGGCGACACGCTGGTGCAGCTCGTCGGTGTGCCGCATCCCAGTCCGGCCAAGGCAGCGCAGTTCCGCGCGGTTGACCTGCCGTCGGGGCTGGCGGCGGCAGCGGCGGCAAAAAAAGCGGGCGTCCGGCACCTGGTTTACGTCAGCGTCGCGCACCCTGCGCCGGTGATGAAGGCTTATATCGCGGTGCGGGCACAGGTCGAGCAGGCCATCCGCGACGCCGCACTGAACGCTACCATCCTGCGGCCCTGGTATGTGCTGGGGCCAGGTCATTGCTGGCCTTACCTGGTGTTGCCACTCTACAAGTTTTTCGAACTCTTGCCGCCGACCCGAGAAGGCGCGCAGCGCCTGGGGCTAGTCAAGCTGGCAGAAATGGTGGCTGCGTTGGTGCGAGCAGTAGAGGAGCCGGTGGAAGGCGTTCGCGTGGTGGAAGTGCCGGAAATTCGCAACGTCGGCCGCAGAGACACGGAGGCACAGAGAAATATTAAAGTGTCGGACAGGCAAGCGAATCCCTAGATCCTTCGCTTCCATCTCCCGCGCTGGAGACAACGCGCGGGAACCCTCGGTCGCTCAGGATGACAAGCTATAAGTTCTTTGAGTCGCAAAGACCACTCTTAGTAAGCAAGGGCCGACGACCGAAGGCCGATGGCCAAGAACGCAGTTCCTGTAAGATTTCTCCCGCATGAAATTCTGCCGCTTCCAGGCGCCGGACGGGACTCATTGCGGCATCATCGAGACGGTGACCGGGCGCGAGGTCATCACCCAGGTGGCCGGGCCCACCAGCGACGATCCCTTTTGCGTCGAGCACATGCGCCCCACGGTCACGCATCTGCCGCTGGCCGATACCCTATTGCTCGCGCCGGTGATGCCATCGAAGATCATTTGCGTGGGACGCAACTATCGTGAGCACGCGGCAGAGCTGGGCAATGAGCCTCCGGCCGAGCTGGAGATCTTCCTGAAGCCGCCCTCGGCGGTGGTCGGGCCGGGCGCGGCCATCGTGCGCCCGCGAATTTCCCGCCGCGTCGATTACGAAGGCGAGCTGGCGGTGGTCATCGGCAAAATCTGCCGCCACGTGCGCGAGGATGAAGATGTCCGCCCCTACATCCGCGGCTACACCTGCCTGAACGACGTCACGGCGCGCGACCTCCAGCCCCGCCACGGCCAGTGGACGCGCGCCAAGGGCTTCGACACCTTCTGCCCCATCGGCCCGGTAGTGAGCGACGAACCTGATCCGTGGGCGGGCGTGGAACTGGAGACGCGCCTCAACGGTGAGCTGCGGCAGCGCGGCAACACACGGCAGTTCATCTTTTCTCTCGATGCTATAATCCGTTTTGTGTCGCAGGTGATGACGCTGATCCCGGGGGACGTCATCTCCACGGGAACTCCGGCGGGAGTGGGACCGCTTAAGGCCGGCGACACGGTTGAGGTCAGCGTGCCGGGCATCGGCACGCTCGCAAATCCCGTCATCGATCAACCAGCCGAGTGAGTCTGCCGCCATGAAATTCTTTCTCGACACCGCCAATCTGAGCGAAATCCGCGAAGCCGCGGCCATGGGGATCCTCGACGGCATCACCACCAATCCTTCGCTCATTGCCAAGGAAGGTAAGCCGTTCAAGCCGACCATTCTGGAGATCTGCAAGGTGGTGAACGGTCCGGTGAATGCAGAAGTCATCGCCACCGATTCCGGCGGCATGTGCAAGGAAGCGCAGGAATACGCCGGCTGGCATCCCAACGTCGTGGTCAAGCTGCCCACCACGCGCGAAGGACTGAAGGCGTGCAAATGCCTTTCGCAGCAGGGCATCCGTACCAACCTGACGCTGTGCTTCTCCGCCAATCAGGCGCTGCTGGTGGCCAAGGCGGGCGCGACTTACGTGAGCCCCTTCCTGGGACGGCTTGATGACATTGGCCACGTCGGCATGGATCTGGTGCGGCAAATCCTGCAGATCTACCGCAACTATGGGTATCAGACGCAGGTGCTGGCGGCGTCGCTGCGCCATCCGCTGCACATCATTGATGCCGCGCTGGCAGGCGCGCACGTCGCCACTATGCCGTTTAAGGTTTTTGAGCAGATGCTCAAGCACCCGCTGACCGACCGCGGGCTGGAACAGTTCCTGAAAGACTGGGAAAAGTTGAAGAACCCCTGAAGACCGCCGGACTGCCGCAGCTCCGGACGTCGAACGCGTTAGCCAAGAGTCCGGGCAGTCTGCAGTTCGAACCTCCACCAACCAACCGCGATGAACTGGCTCCGCTACTACCCTTACATTTTGGCCGGGGCAATGACTCTGGCGCTGGGGCTGGGTGTGCTGGTGCGACGCCGGCGGAAGACGCCCGAGGAGCGCGAACGCCAGCGGCGTCAATACATCAACACCTACGGGCGCATCACCATCGGGACGGTGGTCGACGTGCGCGATATCGGCGAAGCGCCCCAGGGCAGCACCCAGCTACTCATCTATCGGTACGATGTCTCTGGCGTCTCCTACGAGGCCGCCCAGGACGTCACCTACCTGCGCCACCAAGTGGACCTGCACTCCTGCCGGCTGGGCCTGCCGGCCTCCATCAAGTACGATCCGCAGAACCCCGGCAACTCTATCGTGGTCGCTGAGGGCTGGACCGGGCTGCGGAGCTGAGGCCAATCTCGGCCAGAACGGTAACCACTGGCCCATCGGGGCGTCTGATACTCGTGGTCTTTCGTACAAGCTGCGGCACTTCGAAAGCCTGGGGGTGCAGGGACTGCCGGTGTGCAGGGCGCTGCACAGCAGCAGGTAAAATAAGGTGATGTCGAGTCTTCCGTTGCCCCTGGCGGCGTTTGTGGCGGGATTGCTCTCGTTCCTCTCGCCTTGCGTGTTGCCGCTGGTGCCGGGGTATGTGTCGCTGATCTCTGGGGTGGGCGCGGAAGAACTGCAGGCGCGCAACCAGCGCCTGTTGCGTACAGTGATGGTGAACTCGTTGATGTTCATTGCGGGCTTTTCGCTGGTGTTTATCGCGCTGGGTGCCGTGGCCACCACCATCGGGCAACTGACGCGCGAGTACTACGGCCTGCTGACACGGGTGGCGGGAGTGGTGATCATCCTGTTCGGGCTGCACCTTACGGGGCTTTTCCGCATCAATGCCCTCTACGCCGACAAGCGCATGCACAAGGTCAAGGGCAGCAGCACGGCGCTGGGTGCATTCGTGGTAGGTTTCGCCTTCGCTTTCGGGTGGACGCCTTGCATCGGACCGATCCTGGCCACGATCCTGGCGCTGGCCGCTTCGCAGGATTCCGTGGCTAAAGGAACCGGCTTGCTGGCGGTTTACTCGGCAGGACTGGCCGTGCCCTTCCTGCTGACTTCCATCGGCATCGACCGCTTCCTGGAGTTCTATGGGCGCTTCCGCAGACATCTGCGCACCGTGGAGGTCGCAAGCGGGGTGCTGCTGATTGCGGTGGGCGCGCTGGTGCTGACGCGGCATTTCACTATCTTGTCAGGCTATCTGTCGTTTCTGAACCGGTTCGCGTTGTAAGCTGGGGTAGGGGAGCACGTGAAGCGAAATCTGATTGTGGTGGCGATTGTGGCAGTGGCGGTGGGGCTGATGCTATGGACTGCCTCGCGGGTGTCCCGCAACCCGCAACGGCTGACCAGCGGAGCCGCCGGGAAGCCGGCGCCGGAATTCGAGTTGAAGAGCCTGGACGGCCGCACCGTCCGCCTCTCCGATTACCGGGGCAAGGCGGTGCTGCTGAATTTCTGGGCCACCTGGTGCGGTCCGTGCAAGATCGAGATGCCGTGGTTCGAAGAGTTGCAGAACAAGTACCGCTCCCAGGGGCTGGAGGTCATCGGCATCGCCATGGATGATGCTGGCGAGGACACGGTCGCCAAGTTCGTCAAGGACATGGGCGTGACCTACACCATCCTGATGGGCAAGGAAGCGGTAGGCGTGGACTATGGTGGTGTGCTGGGCCTCCCGACCACCTTTTATATAGACCGCCAGGGCCGGGTCGTAGATCAGGTTGTTGGCCTGGTGAGCCACAGCGATATCGAAGACAACATCAAGAAAGCGCTGGCCAGCGGGACGGCCCAGGCCAGTGCTCCCGCCAACTCGGCGGCAGCGGAACAGCAGAAATGAAGCAAACTGTAATCCTCGCGATCCTGGTACTGACCGTCGCTGGGCTGGCTGCGGGCGAGGAACTCTTGACGCTCCCGCCGGCGCGCGTGAACTATGTCACTGCCATGCCGGTGCCGCAAGTAAAGGTGGCGGCGGGCCGGCCGGTGCGCATCCGATTGAAGTTCCGCGTGGCCGATGGCTTCCACATCAACTCCAGCAAACCAATGTCGGATCTGCTCATCCCGACCCGCCTCAGCCTCAGCGTGCCCACCGACTTGAGCGTGGGTAAGATCACTTATCCTGGGGGATACCGCTTCGTGCTCCCCATCGCGCCCCAGGAAAAGCTCAGGGTGTACACCGGCGAGTTCGAAATCTTCGCCCTGGTCAGCACTACACGGTCGGCCACGCCCGGCCGCTACAAGGTCCGCGGGGAACTGAAATATCAGGCGTGCAATGACCGCGCCTGTTTCCCCCCGAAAAAGGTGCCGGTGGATTTCGAGGTCAGAGTGCTCCGCTCCCGGCTGAGCACCTCATACCGCCCGCGCCGCAACCCGCCACAGAGCCCGCATATTCACAGATAGTGAAAACCTAGATCCTTCGCTCCCGTTTCCCGCTCTGGAGAAAGCGAGCGGGAGCCCTCGGTCACTCAGGATGACAATTCAAGGGGGAAGTGCCCGAACCTACTCCATCGCGATCTGCATCGTTTGGTCGATGCTGACGGTGCGCGGAGCGCCGGTGTTGGGTGGGCCGGCATAGGTAGCTATGACACGAAAAGTTGTGTCGGTGAACTCGGCGGAGTAGCTGTAATCGCCGCGACGCAACTCCGGCATCTCCAGATTGCCTTTGGCACGCAGTTCGTCGAGGGAGGCATACTTGCCTTCCAGCGCAAAGTGTCCGCGCTGGGCGTTGGCCATGGCCAACAGGTCGTGCTTCACGGCAGTCACGTCGATGGTGGTTTTGGGCGTACTGGAGGCGTGCCCGGTGGGCGATGCGCTGCTCATCTGCGTGTAAACGATATAGCCGATGATTGCCATGCTGATCAGCATGCCAAACATGGTGCGCGACATCAGTCGGGACATAGCTGCCCTCCCTGTGCGCAGTGTAGTTGCGGTTGCTGGACGATGGCGATTGACTGATCGGATGCTAACGCAGCCGGTAGAAGCTCAGCACAGCATCGCCCTGGCGCAACTCGCGGTAGCGCTCGAGCGCTCCGAACTTCGCGCCGGGATCGAAGCGCTTGTCGTGTTCCGCGATGACAATGCTGGGCGGCTTCAGCAGGCGGGACTGCGACAAAAATCCCAGCGCCTCCTCAAAGGCGTCCCGCATCTTGTAGGGCGGGTCCAGGAAGCAGAAGTCGCAGGCCACGGCTTGGGAGTCGAGCAGCCGCACTGCCTGCACGGCGTCGCGTTCGATGACTTGGAAGCCTTCCTCGACGTCCAGGGAGCGCAGGTTGGCGCGTACCAGCTCCGCCGAGCGGCTCGACGACTCGACAAAGTACACCATGCGAGCGCCCCGGCTGAGCGCCTCGATGCCGACGGCGCCCGTGCCCGCGTACAGGTCGAGCCAGACCGATTCCGGCACGTCAGCGGCAATAACATTGAAGAGAGTCTCGCGCAGGCGGTCGCTGGTGGGACGGACGTCCACGCCGCGCAGGGAGCGCAACGGCCGGCTGCGGTATTTTCCCGCGATCACGCGCATGCCCGGTGGTCCAGTGACCGGTGGTTAGTGGCGGCGGCGTATCCCGCCGCTCGGAGACGGCGTCTAATGTATACAATGCTGCCCGGGAGCACCTTCTGAGGCAATGAAAAGCTGGTCCATTCCTGCAGGACGCCTGTTCGGCATCGACATCCGCATCCACCTCACGTTCCTTTTCCTTCTTCTCTTTGTTTGGATGACGGAGTCAGTATCGCGTGGAACCCTTAGCGCCGCCCGCGCGTTGGGGCTGGTGGGAATCATCTTCGGATCAGTGGTGCTGCACGAACTGGGACATGCGCTGGTTGCATTGCGCAATGGGGTGCCGGTGCGCTCTATCGTGCTGCTGCCCGTCGGCGGCATCACCATCATGGACGATTCGCCCTTGGGACCAAAGCAGCCCGACCCCGGACGCGACATCCGCATCGCCCTGGCCGGCCCCTGGGTCAATGGGATGATTGCCACTGCGGCAGCCCTGCTGATCCTGCTCGTGGCCCCCAACACGCGGCTCAGCGTGCCGCCCCTGGTGCATTCCGGCAACCTGCTGCGCAGCCTGGTATGGGCCAATGTTTTCCTCGCCGTTTTCAACCTGCTGCCTGCCTACCCGCTGGACGGCGGCCGCGTGTTGCGCGCCATCCTGGCTCGCAACATGGGCTACACGCGCGCTACCCGGCGGGCAGTCACCGTGGGCCAGGCTTTCGCCATGCTGTTCATCTTTCTCGGTATCTGGAACACGTGGCTGATGCTGACTGGCTTTTTCCTTTTCGTAGCGGCGCAACTGGAGGAGCGCGCCCTAGAGTTTCATGCCGTGCTGGAGAACATCCGCATGGAAGACGTGATGCTGACCGAGTTTTCCACGCTCTCCCCCGCCGACACTCTCGAGCACGCGCTCTCCAAGGCCGTGCACACCCTGCAGGACGATTTTCCCGTGGTGCGGGGCAACGACATGGTGGGCGTGATCTCCCGCCAGAGCATCCTCGACGCTTTGCGTATGGAGGGCAACGCTTACGTGCAGACCGTAATGAACCGCGCCTTCGATGTGGCTACGCGCGAGGAAAGCCTGGCCTCAGCCTTCCGCAAGATCACCGCGCGCGGGCTGAACATTATTCCGGTCGTCGACGGCGAGCACCTGGTGGGCATTGTCACGCTGCAAAACCTGATGCACAGCATGGGCATGCTGGCCGAGAGCCGCAAGCTGCGACGGAAGGTCGCAACCTAGCTTCCCGCGTCAGTCCGCATTACAGTCTTATCGCCTTCGCCACCAGCACCGCATCGATTTGCCGCAGTTCTTCGAGCACGTGGTCGGGGACGCGGCTGTCCACGTGCACCACGGCGATGGCCTCGCGCGCCGCGCCATTCTTCTCCTGCCGGCCGAGAGAAAAGTTCGCGATGTTGATGCGATGGGTGCCCAGGATGGTGCCGACCTTGCCGATCACGCCGGGAACGTCGCGATTGCGCATGTAGATGATGTGCCGCTCCAGCGGCGCTTCTACAACGATATCGTCCATGCCCAGCAACCGCGGCGCGCCACTGTGCAGCACGCCGCCGCGCACCATGTGTTCTTCCTTCGTCGTGCGCAGCTCGACCGTGAGCACGTTGGGCGCGCCGCCGCCGGAGACCTTGGCCTTCTTGATTTCCCGCACTTTCACGCCCCGGGTTTCAGCGATGGTGGCGGCGTTCACCAGATTCGCCTTCTCCGAGAGCATCTGGTTGAGGATGCCCTTGATGGCGCCGTTGCGGATCAGCTCCGTCTTCCACTCCGCGAT
>DASYTX010000258.1:0-9917 GCA_036001865.1 Terriglobales bacterium | reverse complement strand
GCGCACCTGGCCGCGCTGGCCTTTGCCTTCTACAATGTGTACGGCCATAGTCTGCTGCAACGCTACGAGCGCTGGCGGGTGGTGGTCTACGCGTTCTCAGGCGCGGCGCTCTTCTGGATGATTCTGAATCCGCCCTGGAAGGTCGTAGCCGCACACTACTCGCGCGACCAGTGGATCTTCCTGGTGTTCTTCGCCTTCACCTCGGTGTTGATTCCGTTCTCCCTGTACTTCACCGGGCTGCGCTACCTGGACGCCACGCGCGCCATCGTGACGAGTTGTCTGGAGCCGGTGTTCGCCATCCTGCTCGCGGCGGCGTTTGTCGGAGAGTCGTTGCACGGATTGCAGGTGGTGGGGATCGTGATGGTGCTGGTGGCGACGATCACGGTTCAAAGACACCGCAACAATAATCGACGACGTAGCTAACGGAGGTCTTTGCCTTTGGTCTCGGGCAACTGCGATGCGGTGAGCGCCGCCAGGAGAAAGCTGCCGGCGCATAGAAAGAAAGCCGCATCCAAGCCATGCCGCTGTCCCACCCAGCCGATCACGAAGGGCGCTACGGAACTCAAGGTGCGCGCCCCGTTGTAGGTGAAGCCGAGCGCTCGGGCGCGAATAGCGGTAGGGAAGATCTCGCTGCCGGCAACGCCTGATCCGGAGAAAAACCCGGTACCGAAGAACGCGATGGGCGTACCCAGCAACAGTAGTTTCCAAGGATCGTGCGCCAGGGCATAGACCGGCACCAACAGAGCGGCCATCAGAGTGTAGAGAATGAATGCCTTTCGTCGGCCCAGCCGGTCTGCTACCCAACCAAAGCTGATGTAGCCGGGCAACATCCCCGTCAGATTAAGCACGACCAACATGGTTGTCATTTGCGCTACCGCGAAGCCACGCCCACCTTGGCTTACGGGTAGAGTCAAATACGATGGCACCCAGGTGAACAGCCCCCACCAGGCAAACATCCCGAAAAAATTCAGAAAGAGTAGCGCGAACGTGGGCTTGACGTAACTGGGGGAGAAGATCTCAGCCAGGGTGGGCTGCACACCGGCACGGGCCGGCAGCCGGTGCTCCCGCCACATCTCTGACTCCGGCACATCCTTGCGTATCCACAATGTGACCAGAGCGGGCAGTACACCGACAAAAAACACCGCGCGCCAGTCGTAAAACTTCAACACGATTCCGGCCACCAGCGCTGCCAGGGCGTAGCCGATGGCCCAGGAGCTTTGCACCAGCGCCATGGCTTTGGCGCGCAAGTGCGTGGGCCAGGTTTCGGCAACCAGCGTTGCGCCTGTGTTCCACTCGCCTCCCATGCCGAGGCCAAGAATGAAGCGGAAGACAGCCAACATGGCAACAGATGTCGCCAGCCCGGAGGCGAACGAGCAAACGGAATAGGTCAGGATGCTGAGCATCAGGGCCTTGGTGCGTCCCACACGGTCGGCGATGAACCCGAACAGCAGCCCGCCGATGCCCGAAGCCAGCAGGGTCAGCGTCCCCAGCAGGCCGGCGGTGGCCTTGGTCATGCCGAGATCGCGCATCACGTGCGCAAGCACCAGCGCGTAGAGCATGACGTCAAAGGCGTCCAGCATCCAGCCCAGCATGGCGGCTACCAGCGTACGGCGCTGCGCAGGGCTGATTTGTGACAGCCGAAAGGGAACGCTGGTCGCCATGGGCTAGGCGCGCGCCGGGAGGCTTTGCTGTATCTCCGGCATCAGCCGGAAGTAGCGGCGGGCTCGCCGGACGTCATGGGCGATCTGGTTGCGCAGAGCTTCGATGGACGGGAACTTGATCTCGTCGCGCAGGCGATAGAGGAAGAAGATCTCCACCGCGGTCTCGGCAGTGAGCTGGATGGGATGGAAGTTTAGCAAGTGGCTCTCGATGGCGAACGTTTCCTTCTCGAAGGTGGGGCGGCTGCCGATGTTCGTGACCGACTCGAAGCATTCCCCGTTGACACGGGTGCGCGTGATGTACACGCCATCCGCAGGGATCAGTTCCTCGTAGTGGCTGAGGTTGATGGTCGGGACGGTGTACTTATGCCCATAGCCGCGGCCGCGGCCGGGAGTGGCCACCAGGCTGAAGATCCATCCCAGCAGATGCCGGGCACGCACTACGTTGCCATCGCGCAGCAACTCGCGGATGCGGCTGCTGGAGACCATTTCGCCGCGTACCGTCAGGCTCGGGTGGACCTTGACGGCGAAGCCGAATTCTCGGCCGTACTCGGTCAGACGGTCCACATCGCCTTCCGCCTTGTGACCGAAGCGAAAATTGGAACCCTCATGGACCTCGACGGCTTTCAAACTTTTGGCTATCACTTGTTCCGCGAATTGGCGGGGCGTCAGCAGTGAAAGGTCGCGGGTGAAGGGCAGGACGAGCGTGGCGTCCAGTCCCATGGCCTCGAGTAGCTCCAACTTGCGTGGCAGGGGTGTGATCAGCTTGGGCGCGATGTCTGGCCGCAGGATGCGCACGGGGTGCGGCTCGAACGTCACGGCCAGGGAACGTGCGCCCAGCTCGCGCGCCCGCCGCACCACCTCGCGCAGCACTGCCTGGTGGGCGCGGTGGACGCCGTCGAAGTTGCCCACGCTCAGCACCGTCCGACCGTAGTCGGCCGGAACTTCCTCGAGCTTGCGAAACACGCGCATGGTTCATGCCGCTTCAGCGGCTAGATTTCAAACTGCAGCTTCAGCCCGTCGTGCGCCAGGCGCACATGGTCCGGAAGTGAGCGGTTGGTCTCCTCGTGCGGCAAGTCGTGCGAGATGTGGGTGAAAAATGCTCGCTGCGGCTTCAACCGCTCTACCAACTTGAGCGAGTTCTCCAGTGTGGAATGCGTAGGATGAGGCCGCCGCCGCAGCGCGTCCAGAAAGAGGACGTCCAATGCTTCCAGCCGTCCTAACGAGCCTTCCGGGATATCGCTGAAGTCGGTAACGTAGGCTGCCGAGCCGAACCGGAAACCGTGAATCTCCTCCTCTCCGTGCATGACCGGAATCGGATCAAATACTGCACCACAGATTTCCACCGGGCCATTGATCCTGTGTAGTTCCACGTCGGCCTTGGCGCCGTATTTGTACTCGCCATCAAAGAAGTAGCTGAACATGTGCTCCAGCCGCTTAGCCACAGCCTCGAAGGCATAGAGGGGAATCTTGCCGCTGCGCCAGAAGGTGAGCGGGCGCAGATCGTCTAGCCCCAGGATGTGGTCGGCGTGAGCGTGCGTGTAGAGCACCGCGTCAAGATGGCGCACACCCTCGCGGATGGCCTGTTGGCGGAAGTCCGGCGTGGTGTCGATCAGGACTGACTTGTCGCCATACTGCACGAGGATTGAGGGACGCGTCCGGCGGTCGCGCGGGTCGGGCGAGGTGCATACCTTGCAGGTACAACCAATGGTTGGCACCCCCATGGAGGTGCCGCTGCCCAGGACGGTCAGCGAAGCTTTCATTTTGCGTCGCCGGGGCCTCCCGGATTCACCTGCGAGGCGCGGGCCACGGCGTTGGTGAGATCGACAAACGCCACCCGCAGCTCGTAGAGGCAGTTCTGCAAAAGGTTCTGCTCGGCTTCGGTGAGGTTTCCCTTGGTCTTCTCCTGTAGGACGCCCAGCGTGTCGATGCTCTGCTTGGCGCCAAGCAGGTCGGCGACCGGCTGCTGTCCTTGCTCGTGCAACAGACCGAGCTGCATCATCGCGCTCATGTAGAGCGATGCCACCAGCCGCTCGAAATTCATTTCGTAGTCCTGCGGCGTGCGCCCGCTCAAAGGTGACGGCTCCAGCCGCTTCCCCGACTCGCGATAGGCCTCCTGCTGCGCCTGCTGTTCGCGCGCCGATGGCGCGGGAGGCACGGGGCCGAACTGGCTGGCGGGGGGAGGGGACGCCTCCGCGGCTGTGGCTTTGGGCTTGCTCTCTGCCGTTTGGGGCTTGGAACTGACCGCGGTCTGTTCTTCCGACACTACGTCCTGACGCAGTTCACCCTCGGTAGTGAACTTGCGCCGGTCGGTAACGGTGAATGCCTGATTGTTTTTTTTCTCAGCCATAGAAAATCAGTTCTCAGTACTCAGTAATCGGTACTCAGTTAATATCGAATGGAAGGGCAGTGACGACTGCTTCGGTATTGCCGCCCTGCACCTTCGCTCCCGGCGCGCCGGCCTCGCGGCGAATGTACCCTAGGCCGAGCAGCGCCTCGCCGCTGCCGGTGGGCACGGCGGCGGCGCTGGTCACTTCGCCGACGTCCTTGCCCGACGCCTGGACCTTGGTGCCGAGCGGCGGCAACTCTCCCGTGAACCGGAATCCGGTGAATTTGCGGTGTACGGCACCGCGCGAGCGGATGCGTTCCACAATTTCCTGTCCGACGTAACAGCCCTTGATGAAGTTCAATGCGCGCTCCTGCCCGGTTTCTTGCGGCAGGTCACGCTCGCGAATGTCAACACCATACTTCGGGATGCCGCTCGCAATGCGCCACAGGTCCAAGGCTTCTGTACCCACCGGAGCCGCGCCGGCTTTTGTGAGCGCCTCCCACACTGCAGTTGTGCTAGCGGGCGCCAGCCAGATTTCGTATCCGCCAAACTCGCTGCGCACCAGGGATATGCCGAGGCCGGTCCACACCAGGTCGGCAGCCTGGAGCGGCTGAAGATTGCCGGCATCGATGCCCGCAGCGCGCAGCGCGTCGGCCGATGCCGGCCCTTGCAGGCCGATGGCAGTGAGCTTCGCGCTGGCGTTGGTGACCTCCACGTCGTCCATGATGATGTAGTGGTCGAAGATGCCGGTGACCTTCAGGGCTTGTGAGACGTCGGTATCCACCAGGATGTAATCGCCGCGGTTGTAAACGTACATGTCGGCGAGGATGTGGCCCTGTGGGTTCAGCAGGAAACAGTACACCCCATGGTTGACCGCGAGATCACGAATGTTGTTGGTCACCATGCCATTCAGCCATTTCTGGCAGTCGGCACCGGTGAGGATGATCTTGGCCCGCCACCCCAGGTCGAAGATGCCGCAGCCCGTGCGCAGCACGGCAAACTCCGCCTGGGGCGAAGAGAAGGCTGCGGCGGTCTGGGCACCGCTATACTCGCCCAGGCGCGCACCTGCAGCCGATAACGTGTCATGCAGCGCCGTCGCAGTCATCTCGAAACTTCGATTATAGCCAACCGGCTGGCTAGCCGGTGCGCTTGGCTAGCCAGCCCGTCGCTGACAGCCTCCGCCGAACATGTTAGCTTCTCTGCCGTGCAGCCCAGCGTGAGGAAGAGAATAGCGGTCATCCCGGGAGACGGCATCGGCAGAGAAGTGGTCGCTGAGGCCGTGAAGGTAGTACGCGCCACCAGCGCTGCGGTGGAGTTCACCGAGTTCGACTGGGGCGCCGAGCGCTATCTCAAGGACAGCACCACCGTGCCGCC
Organism: Terriglobales bacterium; assembly: GCA_036001865.1. Taxonomy (GTDB): domain Bacteria; phylum Acidobacteriota; class Terriglobia; order Terriglobales; family Acidobacteriaceae; genus DASYTX01. Next base: position 4,556 of record DASYTX010000258.1, on the reverse strand, counting down.
CGGCGCCTTTGACATGCTGGCGCGCGAGTTCGATGCCATTCTTGTCGGCGCCTTCGGCGATCCGCGCGTGCCCACGAATATTCATGCCAAAGAGATCCTTCTGGGCATGAGGTTCAAGTTAGACCTCTACGCCAACCTTCGTCCGGTCAGGTTGCTGGATCCGTCGCTGTGTCCCCTGAAGAACGTCACGCCGCAGGACGTCAACTTTGTCGTAATTCGCGAGAACACAGAGGGGCCGTACGTGGATGCCGGTGGAGTGTTGAAGCAGGGGACACCCGATGAGGTCGCCACACAAGAGGACGTCAACACGCGCAAGGGGGTGGAGCGCATTATCCGCTTCGCGTTTGACCATGCCCGCCAGCGGGGCCGAAAGAAGGTCTTAATGGCGGATAAGTCGAATGTCATGACCTATGCTGGTGGTCTATGGCAGCGGACGTTCAAGGAAGTGGCCGCGGACTATCCCGAGATCGAGCCTCAGCACATGTACGTGGATGCTCTTTGCATGCACCTGGTTCGCGAGCCGCGGCAGTTCGAGGTGATCGTTACCAATAACATGTTCGGCGACATCATCACTGATCTTGCCGCAGCCCTGCAGGGCGGACTGGGGATGGCGGCCAGCGGCAACATTCATCCTGGGCGCACGTCATTTTTTGAGCCCGTGCACGGTTCGGCGCCGCCGTTCGCGGGAAAGAACGTCGCCAACCCTATCGGCGCAATTCTCAGTGCCGCTTTGATGCTCGAGCACATCGGACTGAAAGCGGAGGCCGAGCGCATTAACGCCGCTGTAGTAGAAGCAGTACGGCAGAAGAAAACCACGCAAGATATCGGCGGAGGCCTCGGCACGTGGGAGGCGGGCGACTGGATCGCGGCCAAAGTTCAAGTAGCGCCGGCCTTCAAGAAGTGAGAAGCAGGGACCGAGCACTGAGTACTGCCTTTCAATTCCACATCGCCTGCACCCTTCTAAACGCGGCCAGCGCGACCACGTACTTGTTGTTGGCGGCGAAGGCCCGCCGATAGCATTCCTTGGCGCGGTCCCACTGGCGTTTGCGTTCGTACACCCGCCCAAGGTTGAAGTGCGGATAGCAGTAGGCCTCGTAGCGCTTGGCGCGAGTGGCCTTTTCCAGCCAGGGGATGGCCTCGTCCAGCTTGCCCTGCTCGATCAGGTAGGCGCCGATGTCGTTGTAAGGGTTGCCGAAATCCGGGTCCACCTTGATGGCCTCCAGGCATTCCGAGATGGCGCGGTCGTAATCACCTAGGAACGAGTAGGTCCAGCCACGAAAGGTATAGGCTTCGGCGGTGGGGTAAGCTTCGATAGACTGGGTATAGAAGGCGATGGCCTCCTCGTACTCGCCGCTCATTTGGCGTTCGTAGGCACGACGAAAGTACTCGACGGCCAGGTGACGTGGATCGCTTTCGGGCATAGTACCGGTAATTGCGCTCAAGAAGCGCGATCGGCTCGGTGGTCGCCAAAAATTATGACTAACGTCGTAAGGTTTGACAAATGCGTGAACGTAGCCCGGCATAGCTGGACTCATTGGCTTATGGTACTGGCCTGCGCGTGTGGGCTGCTCGCCGGCCGGGTATTTGCCCAGACGCGCGCCGAGGACAGCCCCCGGAAGTTGCCGCAGCCAGCGCCCTCGGAACCGGCAACCAAGCCCAGAGCGCAAACACCGCCGGAGACCGAAACCAAGATCACTCCCGAGCAGGCGGCCGAGCTGTTCCGGTCGGTGGACGATATTCTCGTCTTCGCCAGCAAGACCACCCGGCTGCCGATCAAACACTCAGTGAAGCGCCAGATGGCCAGCCGCGAGCAGGTGCGGCGATATCTCACGGCGCGTATGAACGAGGACGAGGGCGTGCAGCGGCTGCAGCGCTCCGAGGCCACGCTGAAGAAGTTCGGCCTGATCCCGCGCGACTTTGACCTGCGAACCTTCATGCTCGAGCTGCTCGAAAACGAGGTGGCCGGCTACTACGATCCCAAGACGGAAACGGTTTACCTGCTGGACTGGGTTGAGCCGGAGAAACAGCGTGGCGTGCTGGCGCACGAGCTGATGCATGCTTTGCAGGATCAAAACTTCGGTCTGGAAAACTGGCTGAAGGTTCGCCCAGAAGCCGATCTGAAAAACAGCGACAACATGGATGCGGGTCCGGCGGAGGAGCAGACAGCACGCCAGGCGGTCAGCGAGGGTCAGGCGATGGTGGTGCTGGTGGAATACATTTTGCAGCCGAGCGGGCGCACCTTGGCTGATTCGCCCATGATGGCCGAGATCTTCAAGCAGAGCACCATCGAGCAAACCCGAGATTCGAAGATCTTTGCCCGCGCGCCGCTCTATCTGAAAGAGGCAGTGATCTTCTCCTATACCTACGGGCTGGGTTTTGAGCAGAACCTGCTGCAGACCGGCGGCAAACAGATGGCCTTTGCCGGCGCATTCAAAAATCCGCCGAGGGACACGCGGCACATCATGCAGCCGCAAACCTATCTCTCCGGCGAACAGGTTGAGGCGCTACGGTTGCCGCGACTCGCGCCCATCCTGAAGAAAGATTATGAGCGCTACGACCTGGGCGTGGTGGGGCAATTCGACACCTACGTGCTACTCAAGCAGTTTGCTGACGAGGATGTGGCCGGCAAGCTCGCGCCCAAGTGGCGCGGCGGCGTTTACTACCTGGGCCGCAAGAAAGAAAAATCGGGCGGCAACGGCTCGCTTCCGCCGACTAACGATCTTGGACTTGTGTACCTATCGCGTTGGGCTTCAGGCGACGACGCTCGCCGCTTCGCCGCGGTTTACACCGACGCGCTCTCCAAGCGGCATAGATGGGTGCAGGACCTTCCAGTCGAGACCCGCGGGCCGACGGTGGCTGTCCCCGATGGCGCTACCAAGTTAACCGATGAGGGCAGGGTCGTGGTGGAGGTGCAAGGTGACCGCGTACTGGTGATGGAGGGATTCGACGAAATCACCGCGGTGAAGCTGCGGAATTCGGTGCTGGCCAAGGAGCTTGCTCAATTTGAGGAGGGGCCGTACAACCAGGACTTGGCGCCAGCTATTCCTGCGCTGCTCCGCCGGGTCCACATCGCCCTCCGGACGCAGTAAGACGAGCTGCTCCGCTCGGCGCTACCCGCGACCACGCAACCCCGAGTATTGTCCATCAGCTTTCCACGGAGTGCCCCGAGGGAACTTCGAAGCAAGTTCAGAAAATGAGCTGTGTATAATGCGCGGTCTAGCTGGCTGAAAACTTTTCACCGGGAGAGCGTTTGGCGCAAGCGGAAATCGGGATCATCGGCGGCAGTGGCCTGTACTCGATGCCGGGGTTGACGGATACCCGGGAACTGAATGTCGAGACACCCTTCGGCCCACCCTCTGACGCCTACGTCACCGGTGCTCTGGAAGGCCGCCGGGTTGCCTTTCTTACCCGGCACGGCCGCGGCCATCGCATCCTGCCTACGGAACTGAACTTCCGCGCCAATATTTACGGGTTCAAGCAGCTCGGGGTAGAGCGCATCGTTTCCATGTCGGCCGTAGGTTCCCTCAAGGAAGAGCACCGGCCGCTGGACTTCATCATCCCCGACCAGTTCTATGACCGCACCAGCAAACGCATTTCAACGTTCTTTGGCGACGGCATAGTCGCCCATGTGGCATTTGCCGATCCAGTTTGTTCTGAAGTTGCCAACGTGCTTGGGGCCGCGTGCCGGAGGGCCGATGTCACCGGCAAGCTCGGCGGCACCTATGTGTGCATGGAAGGGCCGCAATTCTCAACCAAGGCGGAATCAAACGTGTACCGCGCTTGGGGTATGGACGTCATCGGCATGACTAACTTGCAAGAGGCGAAGCTGGCGCGCGAAGCTGAGCTTTGCTACGCCACCGTGGCCATGGTCACCGATTACGACTGCTGGCATCCCACACATGATTCTGTCACCGTAGAGCAGATCGTGGCTAACCTGCTAAAGAACGCGGAGAACGCCTGCAAGGTGATCCGCGAAGCGGTTGCCGCCATGCCCAAAGCCCGTGGGTGCAAGTGTGGCCAGGCGCTGGCCACGGCCATCCTTACCGATCGCGACAAGATTCCCACCGCCACCAGGCAAAAGCTGGCCTTGCTGCTCGACAAGTACCTCAGCGGACACAAGGCGGGTGGGTAGCCATGGCCTTGCTGGCGGTCGGCTCCATCGCTTTCGACACCATTAGGACGCCACACGGCCGCGTAGAAAAAGAACTCGGTGGTTCGGCAACATACTTCGCGCTGGCGGCCAGCTACTTCACAGAGGTACGTGTAGTGGGAGTGGTCGGCGAGGACTTCACCGAGGCGCATGAAGCCGTGATGAAGCGGCGCGCCGTCTGCACTGAAGGCATCGAGCGCGCCCAGGGCAAGACTTTCCACTGGTCGGGAGAATATGGTGAAGACCTCAGTGCGGCCAAAACCAATTTGACTGAGCTGAACGTCTTCGAAGATTTTGAACCGCGCATTCCCGACCGCTATCTGGATAGCGAGTTCCTTTTCCTGGGTAACATTGATCCCGAGCTGCAAGCCGGTGTGCGCCGACGGATGAAGAATGCCAAGCTGGT
>DASYTX010000257.1:0-3104 GCA_036001865.1 Terriglobales bacterium | reverse complement strand
ATGGGCGGCTATCGCACACGATCGGCGCCCGCTTTGCACTGGATGATATTGCTGGCGCACACGAAGCCGTTGAAGGCGGGAAAGTGGTGGGCAACGTTATCCTGGATTTGCCCTGATCGACGAAACCTGCCCGCAAGAGCCCGCAACACGCGATCCTGGTGGCCAATCTCTGATTAATTGGACCGTTTGCTTGGGAAAAGGCGGGTGGCTGGTTTGGGCCCGTTACCGTCAGTCATCGAAAAGAGGTGAATGACAAGTTGCAGCGCGTGCAGTCACTCAGGTTCGAATAATGAATTTGAGCTACCGACCAACTCCAGTCATCCGAGCGTGTGCATCAACGGGCAGGTCAATACTGCCAGCGGCCGTTCAGGCGATGAGTTGCCAGCAGCCGAAAACGACACGATCCGGGCGCTCGCAGCTCAGGATCGGTCTGCGCGAAGCGGTCGCGCAACTCAGAGCTGGGGCTTCATGGATCGTTGATGGTTTCGTGTTCAGCGGGAATGAGGATCTCGAGGAGCTCGCAGTCGTCCGACCAGCCGACGACCGTGTGGCGGATGCTGGGGGGCTGGATCCAGCACGACCCGGCGACCAGCCGCTGCGGTCCGATACCCTCGAAGTCTGTCTGGAACCAGCCCTTCAGGCAGTAGACCAGCTGGAACTGCACATTGTGGTGATGTCGCAGGCTGAGTTCGGTGCGGAACGGCGCGATCATGCGGATCACATGTGCTTTAGCCAATCCATTGGTCGCAGCCGCGACGCCCAGATCGCGGTAAGCCGAGTAGTCCCGCAGGCCACCGGTCTTGAAGTCGGCCTCGTTGTAGTGGCTGATGACAAAGCGCTGCGGCGCCTCGCGAAACGGACGTTCCATCTGATTCTCCGAAAAGATCGTCAGACCGCAATTTAACCTCCGAATTCAGAGCGACGCAAGCGCACGGTGGCGCCGGCGTCGTCAGGCTGTCAGCCGACGCTGGTACGGGGCAAACAGCAGCGAGGATACGAGGACGTCGCCATTCGACGAGCGGCGCAACCATCTCGCGGCCACGCGGTGCAGGTCGGGAAGCAACGGGATCGGGGTGCGATCAATCCGGTTCTTGCGCTGCATTGAGCACCCGGCGTAGTCAGCCTGCGGACGCTGGCGATTGCCTGCTCCTGGCCGCCTGGAGCCATTGATCAAAATTGATTGACGGGCAGCACCCGGCCCGGTGCGGACCTTGAAGGATGTATTGCATGCGTCCGGTTGTGCAGTGGTAGCCGACCATGCAATACGAACAACGCTGGTACGTGGCACAGCTCAAAAAGGCCGCGTAGTCGGTGGGCTAATTTTAAGAGCTATACCCGACAGAGGCAAAGTCAAAAAGCTTTCAGCGGATGGGGTATCCAAGTCTGACTATGATCGCTCAAACTGCCATCTCAGCCCGAGACAAAGGATGGCAATGCCCATGACTGCTACTCTGCCCCCCTTCCCTATACGCACCGAATGCCCGCCCGGCGCCTGCAACTGCGGGCGCGATGCGCTGCTGGAGAACCCTGGTGGCGACCTGCGCGTGTTACGCCTGACCCGCGAGGATGAGAAACGCCTGTTGCACCGGCTGGAAAACTTAAGCAGCCTCAGCGATCTGCGGCATATGGAAGAGCGGATGGAACAGCAGGTCGGCATCCGGCTGAGCATCAGCACCAGCCCCAACGTAGTCCGCAGCCTCCGCGGAATCACGATCCTGGTGCATGAGCAGCCCGGCCTGTGCCGAAAGACGCGCCAGGCCATACCGGCAGCAATCAAGCGCAGTTTGGAGCAGCGGCCTGAAATTGCTTACGAGATTTTGAACGTCGGGGGCCTGTTCGAGAACTAGTGACCCTCGCCCCCGCCCTGGGCCCGGTAGCCCGACTGTGCCGGCCTTATTGGCGAGACGGAATGTTCTCTATGAGGCCTCTCAACTATGTGCCAACTCTGCGGAAATATGTAGCCGCTCGATACGTTGGGTAGCGACCTGCAGCGGCCCATATGGGTAACCGCAAGCGGACCTGCCAAACTCGGCTCCAGAATATGCAAAACGTTGCTTGCCAAATCAGCCCACGGTACGATACTTCGCTTGAGCTGGTTGAATTTCCTATTCGTATTGAAAGAGCTTTAGGAAGGACGCGTCATGTCGGAGATTGAAAAAGATCAAGTCGTTGGCGTGCTGAACCGGATCCTCGAGGCCGAGCTCGCCGGCGTCGTCCGCTACACCCACTATTCATTGCTGGTATTCGGGTTCGGCCGTATTCCAATTGTCGCCTGGTTGCGTGAACAGGCCACTGAATCGCTGCTGCACGCCCAGCAAGCCGGGGAATGGATCACCACGCTCGGCGCCTATCCGTCGCTTGCGATCGGCAAGCTGCTGGACAGCCACACCTTTGATATCGCCGCGATCCTGCGCGAGTCACTGGAAGCCGAGACGGGCGCCTTGAAGCTGTACCGCGAGCTATTGACACTGGTGGAGCATCGCTCCGTCGCACTGGAAGAATACGCTCGCCAGATGATCCACCTGGAAGAACTGCATGCTGGGGACGTGGACAAGATGCTGCGCAAGCCGGGACATGCCGCGGCGTTCGCCCAGTCCCCAGGTTGACGGGGGCGGGTTGCGGGGCTGAGGTCTGACCCGGGACCGACAGCAACAGCCTGCCCGCCGCGGAACAAGCTGGCGCTCGACCCAGGCTGCCTCCCTGCTTCCCAGCCCGCCGGCAGAGCCGGCGATACCGGAACCCTGAACGCCTTGGGATCTGGCCGCCAGCCAGGCCGGATCAGCTGATCCGCGCCGACCTCGAAATAGTCCGCTGGGTCGTCGGCGCCGCCCTTCCCTTGATGGCGGCTTTGCCCACGACGAACCGATCGGCCATTTGCTGCCGTTGTCCGGTGACCGCTTCCGGGGAACGGAGATTCTGCCCTTTTGGGTGCCGCAAACCTGCCGGTCGTCGCCGTCTGCATCGGTTAAGGGTTGTCCGATACCTGCCCGTGCGACACGACAGCGCCAGACACGACAACGGCCTGAGGGCAGGTGTTGGACAAGCCTCTAAGGAGGAAACCGCGGAATGCACCTCGGCGGCGCGAGAAGGCTATGAAGCTATGG
>DASYTX010000256.1:0-2476 GCA_036001865.1 Terriglobales bacterium | reverse complement strand
GAGTACTACAGCGAAGTCGGCGTGCGCTGCCGCTACATGCATTCGGAGATTGAAACTCTGGAGAGGATCAAGATCCTGCGCGACCTGCGCCGCGGCGAGTTCGATGTGCTCATCGGCATCAATCTGCTGCGCGAAGGCCTCGATCTGCCCGAGGTCTCGCTGGTCGCCATCCTCGACGCCGACAAGGAAGGCTTCCTGCGCTCCAGCGGCTCGCTGATCCAAACCATGGGGCGCTGCGCGCGCAACATCCGCGGCAGGGCCATCCTCTACGCCGACAAGATGACTGACTCCATGCAGCGCGCCATGGACGAAACCAGCCGCCGCCGCGCCATCCAGCACGCTTATAACGAAGAGCACGGCATCACGCCGGAATCGATTGTGCGTCCAGTGGAGATGTCGCTGGCCGCCATTGTCGAAGCCGACTACGTGGACGTTACCGAAGCCGTCGAGGGCTTGCCGGAGTTCACGTCACAAGACGAACTCGACGCCTACATCGCCAAGCTCGAAGCCGAGATGCGCGAAGCCGCCAAGCGCTTCGAGTTCGAAAAAGCTGCCAAGCTGCGCGATACCATCAAGGACCTTCGGACGAAGGAGTTCCTGTTCGCGTGATGACAGTAGCGCCGGCATCCTGCCGGCCGATGGATGCGGCTGCTACGCCGCGGGCGTCTTCTTCGCGGCCGTGCCTTCTGCTGTGGTTGGGTCAATCATGGCGCCAACCTGGGAGATGCGGTTGGCGGGAAAGTTGCCCAAGCGGGCGTGCTCACGGATGGCCTCTTCGTTAGGCGCGATGTAAACGCAGTAGAGCTTGTCGTCGGTGACGTAGCTGTGCACCCACTGCACGCTCGGCCCAAGCTGCTCCAGAACGCTGCGAGACTTGCGGGAAGCTGCCTGAATTTCCTGCGGGCTCAATTTGCCGATGCCGGGCATCTCCCGCTCAATGATGTACTTGGGCATACAGACCTCCTAAGATGCAGTCCACGAGGACGAAGAGAAGATACACCGCAACTCAACTGTCTTCCAGTCCTCGACGATCACCCGCTGACCCGATCGGCCGATCTCCCGATTCTTCTCGGCAAACTCGGCCATTCTGCGCGCCTTCTAAATACAAAGGACGCGCATATGACCTTTGCTCTCTACCTGATAGGGTTTCTGATTCTGATTGGCGGTCTGGCCTACGGCGCGACGCTGCTGGGCGTTCCGCATATCTGGATCATCGTGGGCGCGCTGGTGCTGCTGGGCATCGGAATCGCCTCGGGCGCCAGCCGTACCCGCCACAAAGACCCGGCCTGATTCTCCTGAGAGGCGCCGCTCACTAACTTCCGCAGAAGACGCGCGGGTGCGCGTCTTTGCTTCCTATCTCAGTCCTCTTGGGATCGGCGCTCGGCGCCACCCCCAGGTGCTGATCGAAACGGGAAGAGTTCATGGACCTGGTCTGCGGATTGCTTGGCAAGGAGGATTGCTTTTCTTCGATGGCTGCCACGCTTCACCCCTCACGTGGCTGACCACTCTAGCAGTTCCCCGGCGCGCCGCAAGAGATTTTTTTGCGTTCCTGAGCCGGGTCATTTCCCGTCAGATTTGCGGGCAATGCGCGCCTTGGCCGCCGCCGGAGCACCGCGGATTTCCCCAGCTCCAGCGCTCTGCTATATTGCGGTGTCGCCAATGGAGCTGCTCTCCCCAACCGACTACGCCAAACAGACCGTACTGGCGGTGCAGAACTATTCGCTGCTGGCCGTGCGCTCCCTAGCCAACGTCTTCCGCCACCCGCGCTATATGGCCGACACCATGATGCAGGCCGACTCGATCGGCGTAGGCTCCCTGCCCATCGTGGTGCTGACCGGCTTCTTCACCGGCGCGGTGCTGGCGCTGCAGACCTCCAACACATTGCAGCGCTTCGGTTCGCTCTCGCTCACCGGCCAGTTGGTGGCGCTCTCCATGGTGCGCGAGCTTGGCCCCGTGCTTACCGGACTGATGGTCGCGGGCCGCAACGCCTCCGGCATGGCCAGCGAACTCGGCTCCATGATGGTCACCGAGCAGATTGACGCCATGCGCGCCTTGGGCACCGATCCTTCCAAGAAGCTGGTTACGCCGCGCGTCATCGCCACCGTGGTGATGCTGTTTTTCCTGGTCATCATCTCCGACCTGGTGGGGCTGACCGGCGGCTGGTTCGTTTCCTTCTTTATCCTCCGCCTAGATACGAACCAATACTGGACCACGGCCTGGCAGTCGCTGGCCTTCGAAGACGTCTTCATGGGCCTGACCAAGCCGGCGCTGTTCGGCTATATCATCGCTACCATCGGCTGTTACTACGGGCTTTCCACCCGTGGCGGCACCCAGGGGGTGGGCCGCTCTACAACCCAGGCCGTCGTGGCCGCGTCCGTGCTCATACTCATTTCCGATTTCTTCGTGACCAAGCTGCTGTTTGCCCTGCTGGAGACCTAACCGGCCTCATGCCTGCAGAACTTACCATCGCCACCCC
>DASYTX010000255.1:0-5630 GCA_036001865.1 Terriglobales bacterium | reverse complement strand
ATGTGGCTTTTGAAGTGATACAGTCGGGACTGAACTTGCATTGGCAGTGACATGGCAACTCTCCGGGTGGAAATTTGTCATAAAATTCCACTTCCGTTTGCTCATGTCAACTGTCACCCACCCATTTGACCACTACACTTTATAATACTTATCCTGCATGTGCCCCATACCGCCGTGAAGCTGATGATCCAGACAGTCGATGATGCCTGTAATGATTTGTTCTTTCGTCATCATGGCCCCTCCTCTCTCATCCCGTCCCATTATACCTATCCCCATCCAAAAAAGGTCACGAAATTATTTCCCCTTCGCAAGTTGACTTTCCCACATTCCATCGATTTTAGTGGTAACACCCTGAGACCTGCACGATTGTCTTGAGATTTCAACGTGTTATCCTCATCGTATTGCATCCGCTGATGAGACCTGATGCTCTGGGGGTGACCCATGGGCCACAGCACCCACACAGACGCGACACAACCGCCCCATCACCATCGATTTCCACGATGAAGCGACCTACGTTCAGCTGCTTGACGATGGCAAGGCGTTTGTCGAATTGGTGATCGCCTTTCTCCTCGCCCTGGGCTTTCAACTCACACACAAGGCGACCTGTCATGGCGGCGGGTACCTGACGCGGCATTCGCATGATGTCCGTATCCGTCTGAGTGGGGTGACCATCTGGCAGATACAGTGCACGACGTGCAAAGCGGTGTTCACGGTGCTGCCCCACTTCGTCCTCCGCTATCGCCAGATGCGACCAGAGGTGGCCCGCAACGCCTTGCTGGCCACGCATGGCGGGCTCAGCTTGGAGCTGTGCGCGGTCCTCTACCATCTCTCCCCCATGGCCCTCTATCGCCTGGTCTGGGCGTTTGGCCACCAGAGTCTGGTCACGGTGCTCACCCGGTGCGGGCTGCCCCTCCCCACCTATTTTCTGGCCGATGAAAAGCACAGTCGCTGTCTCACGGACAAGGTCTATTTGCCTACGATTGTCAGCGGCCGTGTGCTCTGGCATCTGGGCTACGTTGAGGAGGCCAGTACGGCAGCCTTACCCAGTCCTCTCAGGCGTTCCAACGCGCGGCAGTCGACCAGGAGCCGACCTATCGCGTCCGAGGCATGCTGACCGATGGCTTCGACAGCACCACCAAGAGCATGCGCACACTCTTCCCTGGGGCGCGTCTCGGCAACTGCCTGCGCCACGCACTCACTAAGCTCCCTGGGAAACTCGCCGCCATCGCCTCCCCGGTCCGCACGGCCTTGCGCACACAGTTCCACACTCTGCTCTACAGGGCACGGCAGCGCAAAGGCTTCCGCGTGTTTGCGCTGGGCCAGAGATTGCGCCACTTTGTGGACCACGTCACCACCACGGTAGAAGCGGCCAATGGCGCGCGCGTGCGACACTGGTTCCAGGAGAAGAAGGCCGGCTGGTACGCGGTGCTCGCAGACCCGCAGATGCTAGTGACCAGCACGCTGTTAGACCAGGCCCATAACGCTATCCAGCGGCCATTGTTCGCGATGAAAGGGTTTCACCATCCAGGTGGCAGTCAACAGGCGTTTTTGACGGGGCTCGCGCACCTGGACAACCTGGTACCGTATCAACGTCGAGCCACGCATGCCGGTCAGTGTGGGGTGGAAGTCGAAGGCGGGCGAGTACCCCCATCAGACTGGATGCTCAACCTGCAAATCCTCACCTCGGGCGGCTTTCGATGAGCAGAAGAAACGCTCCACCACGTCATTCGGTGGAATGTGCTTTTTTCCGTTCCTCTTTTCGTTCTTCATTCCGTCATGCAATCATTCCCGCATCGTGGCCGCGTCTTCAAGCTGATCAAATTTGCAAATAACCTATAACCGCCCTGCACGCCCGCTGGCAACTGCCGGTAGAAAGCATAAGCTGCGTAGACGAATGTGCCTTTGCCGTACTGCGCATACAACAACCCGCCCTTCTGCGGCGGCTGCTGGCGGTCGTGGCTTTCGAGCAGCGGCTTGTACCGCTCGTCCCACGTCGTCATCCACTTCGACCCGCGCTCTGCGACCCAGCCGTTAAAATCGGCCTCAGTGATCTTGTTCGGCCAGTTAAAGACCGGGTTCGACGGATCGAGGATCGTCACTGTGGCATCTTCTTCCGAAATCTCTTCGGCCCGCGCGGTCAGCTGGTAGGGGTACGGGCCGTAAGGCGCAGCGTCGAACTCCTGCGTTTGATATTGATAAATCAGGTTGCCGCCGCGTTCGGCGTAATCGAGCAATCGTTTGCTGTAAGTCTTGAGATCGTCGCGCACGGCCGACGCGCGGATGCCGATGATGATCGAGTCGAACTGATCAAGGTGGCCGTGGGCCAGGTCGTTTTTGCCGAGCATCGTGACTTTCACACCGATCTGTTCCAGCGATTGCGGGACTGCGTCGCCGACACCCATCACGTAACCGACCGACAGGTTCGGCGCGACCTTCACGTCAATGCCGCGCACGTCCATTGTCGCAGGGCGATACAAGTGGCGCGGCTCCAAATCACGGTGCGCGATGACCCGGTACCCCTCCGTATATTCGCGTCCGCCGTATGCGGCCACGGCGTGAATCTTGTCATCCGCGCCGGTTGCGGCGCGCGGCAATGAGACTTTGAAAGAGAAGTCGCTCGCTTCGCCTTCGTGCGTGAATGTGAAGTGGTGCTCGGCTGGCGTTGCAGTCCAACCGTCTGGCAATCGCAGTTGGACTTTGCCTGCCGCATCGCCTTTGACGTTGTTCGAAACGTTGACCGAAACGTTGACCGCAGTTGGCGCGGCGGCGATTGGCACGACTCCAACGCGCGGCGACATGGCGATGTTGATCGCGGGCGCGACCGTCAGCAAGCGGCGCTGCTCGCCCCACGGGCGAGCAATAGAGACGGTCTGCACGGGGCGAGAGAGCAAGAATCGCACGCCTTCGACTTCATAACTGAATACGCCGAAGATCTCCGGCGGCGCGAATGGAAGATGGAGGTATTGTGGTTTGTTGATCTGGTAGATGTGGTCGCGCCATTCGTTGGCACGGGACCAGTGGGGGCGCGTATATTCGGCGTTGTCCGGGACCTTCGCCTCGAACTGCGCGCGCAACGTTGCGTTGTTGACCGGCAGGTCGCCGGCGGACGTTTTCTCTGTGACTTCCCAGCCTTGGGTTCGAGCAATACCTGCCTCGCCTCTCTCTAGCTTAACCGGGCTGCGGTTGGTCACGCTGATCGTCAGTGAAAACCGCTGCCCCGGGATCGCCACATTAAAAGTTTCGCGCAGCGCGAAGAACGCCGCCGGCCCTTCCGACGCCCGTTCGGGATCAACCAGAACCTCCATCACCAATCCCAGCGCCTTGTGCATCGCATCGTTGAACTCTTGCTCTTTGTTGCCGAGCAGGAAGAGCACGTGGTCTTTGTTCGCGGCTTCAGGTGACGAGGCTTTGACCTTCTCGATCAACGCGCGAGTTGCCTTCGTCCCCGCGGCAAGATCGGACGCCATGACCCAGGGCTGCAGCGCGTCGAATTTGCTGATCGCCGCTTCGACGCGATTGCTGATCTCAGTCAATTCAGGCGAGAAGTGGGTTGATCCCGCGAGTTGCGCTATGCCACGAATCGTCGTATCAATCCCGTCGAACATGCTCGTCTCGTTTTCGGCCTTCGGAATCGCGCTGTCGGCGAGCATCACTCCGCTCAGCGACGAACCCGGCGCGGCGCGGACCTGCCCTGCGCCCTGCGAGCGTTGATGGCTCAACCCATCACGAGCGATCTCGCGGTATGACTTACCGACGAGCGGATCGTATGCGCCGACGTCAATGTTCAACGTCGCTATCTGCTCGCTCTCGCGAACGCTCAGGTAGAGCTTTTTGACCTGCCACGGACGCAAGCCTTCTTGAAGGTGTTCGGGGAAGCGGTTCGGGTCGGCGGCGGCCTTGAACGCTTCGATGCTCATCAACCCGGCGGTCTGGTGATGGCCGTGCCGGTCGCGTTGCTTGCCGTGGAAGCGGGAGACGATGATGTCGGGGCGGTACATCCGGATCGCGTGCACGACGTCGCCGAGCACCACCTCCCTGCCCCAATGTGCGAGCGTCTCGTCCAGCCGTTTTGAAAAGCCGAAATCGGTCACGCGCGTAAACATCTGGTCAACACCGTAGTAACGCCCCGCGGCCAGCAGCTCTTCGGTGCGCAGAATGCCCAGCGCGTCGTAACGCTCCGGCCCAATCAGGTTCGCGCCGCCCTCGCCCCGGTTGAGCGTCAACAACCCTGTCCTGACGCCTTGTTTGCGCGAGAGCCAGGCGAGCAACGCGCCGTCTTCGTCATCCGGGTGCGCAGTCGTGTGCAGAACCGTCGCGGTCGAGCGCAAACACAGCAACGCCCGATACGCGGCGGTGGCTCCTTTGTTTTCGGCCGGCTCCTGAACTTGAGCCTGCGAAGAGGGTAAGGTGAAGGCGGCAACCACGAGGCAGCATATCAACACACGTAAGGCGAATGTGCTCATTGTCTCATCCTCCGAAAATGGCCGACAAACGGTAGTGGGTCGTATTTCAAAAGTGGAGATGGACTGCAATTGATGTCACACTGGGCCTTGTCTTCGTCGCCTCCATCAGGAAGGAATGGCCCATGACTTTCATCGCGGTCCGCTGCCCTCATTGCCAGAGTGACCAGATCGTCAAACGCGGCAAAACGACCCGGGGCACCCAGCGCTACCTCTGCCAGAACACCCTCGGTACCAAAGGAAGTTTCCTGCTCGACTCTGGCAATCGAGGGTGCTTACCTGCAGTCAAGCACACGATCAACAACATGCGTCTCAATGCCAGCGGGGTGCGCGAGACGCCGCGATCGTTGCCTATCTGTCCCAACACCGTGCTGCGGGCACTCAAGAAGAAAGCCACGGTGCTGGAGTCGGTGAACACCGCTCTGCTGCGCACGCTGCACCCGGCCGAGGTGGCCTGGGACATGGAGCGCGCTGGGGAAGCGGAGGTCGATGCGATGTGGTCGTTTGTCGGGAACAAAGGCAACCCACGCTGGCTGTGGCATGCCATCGATCACCACACAGGCAAGGTCTTCGCATACGTCTTTGGTCGCCGCACAGACGCAGTCTTTGTGCAGCGCAAAACTCTGCTCGAGCCCTTCGGGCTGACCCGCTACTGCACCGATCATGGGGGCGCGTACACCTGGCATCTGGACCCCGACGTGCCTAGGCCCAGGGAAACGCAATACGCAGCAAATCGAGCGCACACCTCTGACCTTACGGACGCGCATGAAGCGCTTGGTTCGCAAGACCATTGGCTTGTCGAAAACGACCCAGATGCACGACATCGTCCTTGGCTTGTTTGTCAACCACTCTGCCTGTGGACGGGTGGGGTAAACATGGCCATCTCCACTTTTGAAACCCTACCCTTACGGGAAGCGTTTACTCCTTCAGACCTCCGGCCGACAGCCCTGCCACAACGTAACGATAGCACGCCAGCGAGAGGATGATCGGCGGCAGGCTGGCGATGAAGCCGCCGGTGACCAGCATCCCCCAATTCACGCTGTGGCGCCCGATGAACTCCGCCAGCGCCACCGGCACAGTCTTCGAGGCATAGGTTGATGTAAAGATGAGGGCGAAGAAGAACTCATCCCAGGCGTTCAGCAGCGTGAAGATGGCGGTGGCGGCGAGGCC